>JBHLQK010000007.1:0-37684 GCA_048884925.1 Candidatus Thorarchaeota archaeon | reverse complement strand
GGGTGGTGATCCGTACGTCGTACAAGGTCCGTTCACCGTGACGGAATACATTGACAACGAGTTCACCGAGCTTACCCGCAGGGACTGGGCATATGGGATTGAACATCCTGAAACCACACCAACGACCACAACACCACCAACTACGGGTACTACCACACCTCCGCCATTTGATCCCATGCTGGCGATTGTTGCAGGTGCAGTCGGTGCTGCAGTTGTCATCCTAATCGGCGGGTTTGTGCTTCTCAGACAGAAGTAGTTTATTATTAGGGGACAACCGTCCCCGCCCCCTTCTTTTTTTATGACATGGATTGACACACAAATTCAATCCGGATTTGCGCGAATCCGATTCCCTTTAAAAGAGGAATCCTTGCCTGACTGGAATCTCTAATGAAGCTTGATCGATCTCGAGGAATTCTCATAGTAGTTTCCATTTTGCCTTTCCTAATCGGTTCAATCATGGGATTTGCTATTCTTGAGAACACTCTCTTCAGTGAGGTCATCTCGAGCCCTGCCCGAAGCTACACTGCAACTGAGCTTGTTATTCAGGCATTAATCTCCACTGGCCTTGGGTCCATAATAGTCCTATCACTCTTCTGGATACTAGAGAGGAGATCGCATCGGGGTCGCAGAATCATAGTCGCATTCATTGTTTCGCCCATTATCTCGCTGTTGTTCTTTGTGCTGGGGCAGTCTCTGCTTCTCATCCTCTTCAAGGGTACATCCAACGCAATCTTACCAGCCCTTCTTTCATTAGGCTCACTTGCAGTGTTCATGTTTTCCATTGTGTTCATTGTTACAGATGCAATACCGCCACTAATGAGGAATCTCTTTGTTGCATTCTATGGAAGTATCTTTGGAACCTTTCTCGGAGTCGCTTTCGTTACTTCAAGCATGATCGTATTGATATTGTCTATCGTAGTCGAGGACTACATACTCCTAAGGTTCTCACCCGCCGCGAAGTCTATGCAAATGAATGAGAGGATAGGTTCAGATCCTTTTGACTATACTAGAATCAAATCTGAAAGCATTGCAGTCGGGGCGGGTGACTTTGTAGTTTTCTCCCTTATATCTGCTCATGCCTTGCTGTATTTTCCAATATATGTCTGGTTCTCGTCAATTGCTCTAGGGGTCATAGGCGTGATCATTAATGTCACTCTAGTTCTAAGGGAGGATGAGCCATTCCCTGCTATTCCCATTCCTGCGCTGTTGGCTATCTATCCCTGGTTGATACATGTAATCGGGTATCTCCTAATTATAGGATAGACCAATCTGACATGCCTTAAGCGTAAGGGAGATATTGAGCCTACAGCTCAAGAGGAACGGTGCTGCCAGATGCTTGAAAGTAGAAGAATCCAAGATTTAATCATAATTACACTCATAGCTACAGGACTGTTCAGCACAGCTCTTCTGGCAGGCAATGCTAAATACTATAGTGACAGCATCGCACTTGTGGAATTCTTGGAAGTTGATATTGTTGATATTAGAGCTTCCAATATTGATCCGACTAATTATAGCGTGAATCCCAGCCTCTCATTTATCCTCAATTTCAAATCTCCGGTTGATGTAGATGGGGAAGCATATCTTGCTTTTATTAGGGTCTTGGCAACATTGAATCAAGAATCGATAATATACCCCTCCCTCCTAAGGGAGTTCCGTTTTGAAGAAGAGGATTTGTACGCAGGCTATGATAAGAACCACACAATTGGAAGTGATATTACAGTTGATAAAGACAAAGACATATTGTTTGGTGCATATAATTCAGGAAACTGGAATTGGAGTCTTACAGTGCGTTACACCTATTCTGTGTTGAGTTCTCCATCCCAATTTCGACGTACAATCATGTTCTCATATGAAGGAGTTACTCTTCTCTGACTCCTAGCCTTAGAGTTTCAGATAGCCCTGTCCTAGCCTTCAATAGGAGATGAAGTTATTTGCATCTGCCCATTTCAAGGATTTCTGAAGATATATTGAAAATTGGACTCGAAGATGGAAGTTCGATGGATGTCTGAGACCAGCGCTGAAACGGATCATCGCCTTTGTCCTAATCATGAGGGGTTCAGGAAACCTGGAAGGCTTTATTGCGAACCTGCCTATGCTAGCCGAGTGTTAGGACCCTCCCCCTCGCAGGTGACTCTTCTCTAGAATGCAGAGCAAGTCAGCTCCTGAGTTTTCTCTTCATCTGTGTAATTCTCTCAACAGATAAAGGATTAACTCCAAGGATTTCTGCCAACCTCACTGAAACCATGTCCAGATACATGGTGAGTCCAAGGGCTTCCTTGATTCTCGAGTCAAATCCTAAGTTCAGGTGTTCTGGATGGCAACCATTCTCTTGAAAGATTGCCGCTGCGGATTCAATCCCTATTCTCGTTTTTTCATCTTCTTCTTGACTCCTTAGGAAGACCGGTGAAATGGGATGATTTATGCAGGAGCCAGTGCCTTCGATTTCGTTATGATAAATCTCTGGAATCTGAGAGATTGACGCAAAGACCTTTGAGTTCTCATTGAACTGACATTTTGCACGATATGCAACTGGGATTAAATGTCTCCAGCCGATGATAAGTGGAATCTTGCCCTCAAGTAAGTGAGCCATTTCCTTTGGGCTTCTGGGCAATTGCTGCCAATCTGCGGCCTTCTTCTCCAACTCTGTGGATAACTTCGGCAAATTGGTAATCTCCAAATTCAACAAAGTTTCAAGAAGAGGAAGAATGCCTGCTAGAATGATAGGCAGAGCTGCTCGAGGCTGGAATGTGGGAGGTAGCATATGTTTGCGTGAGTCAGTTGAAATCTGATTCAGAATCCCACCGGTCGTGAGGACAAAAACACTACATCCTCGCTTATTTGCTTCTTTATAGGCAGCTATTGTTTCTTCTGTGTTTCCAGAATAACTGACAGCAATAACCACCCATTGGCTATTCACAGTCTTTGGCAAGATATAATCCCTAATGCAGAGTATTGGAACCTCTGAACTATCAGCTAGGATTTCCTTGCAGATTTCACCAGCAATAGCACTGCCCCCCATCGCGACGATGCAAATACCATCTAGCCCTTGATTTCTTATTCTTATTGCCTCACTCAGAAATTCATTGCTCAGTGTGGTTGCCCTCAACATCAGGGGGAACGAAGCTACCATTGCTGCCATGTCTGCTGGATCAACATTCGCCAGTTCTTCCATGTGGGCATCCCGAACAACGAGTCTATTCCTCTCCTTAAATCTAATTGCCTACATTGAAGCAACACAGAAATACGAGTGGGCCTGCCCTTCAAATCTGGCATTTGCAAAAAGTGGAGCGTATTGAATGTATTCCAAGGAGATAGAGTTCAATGTGGATAGTGACCGACTCGTGGGAGTTCTGAGCACCCATAATTCTGAACCTGAAAAGGTTTCACTAATACTTCATCCTCACCCTCTATATGGGGGAAGTATGGATGACTCAGTCGTCCAATTCATTGATCATGTTCTGCTGAATCAGGGATATGCCACATTCAAATTCAACTTTCGCGGTACGAATTCACGAGCTGACTATAAAGGCGTTTCAGGGGCAGTTCAAGATGCACTAGCTGCATCCCGCACGCTTCTCCATGAATCGCGCCTGGAGAAAATGGGAGTCTTGGGTTATTCTTTTGGAGGTTCTGTGGCTCTTCATATCGCATCTAGGATTAATGCAGAATTCTTGGTCACATTTAGTGCATCTCTCGATATAGCTCAGGAGATGGAGGCCAATCTTGATTCTTGGCGTGGCATCAATTGTCCCACACTGATGTTCCACGGAGACAGCGACAGTGTAGTTCCCCCTGACGATATGCGAGTGTTATCAGAGTTGCTTATCAGCAGCGTGGTTAGGACTGTTTTACTTGAGGGGGAGGGACATTTCTACATGAGGCATCTTCCTACCGCTGGGTTTCATTTGAGTGATTTTCTGCAACAGATGGCGAAGGGCTAACCTTAAGAGGTCGTCAACAAGCGAAAGGTTCGGCGGTTCGAGCATGTTGAAGGCAGTCATCTTTGATCTTGACGGTACACTTACAGTCCTGTCTTTACCTCTAGATGCTATGAGACGAGACACTAAGGAGTACTATAGGAGTCAAGGTATGCCGGCTGAGCTTTTCGACTCTGAAGATGGAATCTCAAGTTCCACGGTGAAAGCTAGAGAACATTTCTTCTCGAGAGGAATAACTGATGATAAATGGCGGCAGATGGAAGAGGAGATTGATAAGATGCTTAGTCGTCATGAGGGTTGGGCTGCAACAGATGCAAAGATAATAGATGGCACCCTAGACGTTGTTAGTGAGCTTAAATCTATGGGGCTTAAGACTGCTATTCTCACAAACAATGGTCGAACTGCAGTAGATGTCATTCTCAAACAGCTTCCGATAGAAGATCTTTTTGATGTAATCCAGACCAGGAATGAGTCTCCAAGTCCCAAGCCCTATCCAGATGGGCTCAATCATCTAATTGAGCGGATTGCAGTTAGGCCCAAGGAGGTCGTGTATGTAGGCGATGCTAGAATCGATGGAGCAGCTGCAAAAAGGGCTGGAATCGAGTTTTGGGGAGTGACCACAGGAGAAACCTCGAAGGATGACTTGGTCGAAGCAGGGGCTTCTCATGTCTTCAACTCATTACACCAGATACTTAGTGTGGTCAAATCAAGACTTGCCTAGTATGTGCCCCAAATCGACTGCGCCTGCAAATTCTTACGAAAATGGGCGCCAAATATCTGGTAAATTTATACTCAAACAAGATTTGCTTAAATATGTATTAATGGCTACTGATAATGAAGGGCTTAGGGGCCGTTCTCTCTCATATCTCTCTCTCCTCCTTCAAGCGTTCTCCGGCCCCGCTTTTCCCTTCTGTTGCAGCATTATCTTTCTAGGGAGATTTAATTCCCTGTTCCAAGTGGCTCTAGAATGTACTCACAATGAAGCAGCGCCGAGCCCACTTCACATATCTTATATTATAATATATGATATACACTTATATACTAATTACATATTAGATATTAGTGAACAGGGAGTCCGAACCCATCTCCTCTCCTCCCTCTCCCTCCTCTCAATCACAAGTCAACGGACACACGCGCTGACAAACTCTTTCTCGGACTCCCTGTGCGAATCCCTTCCTTCTCCTGTGGATTCCATTGGAGCTACAATCCAGTGACGGCAGGTTTTAAAGGCAAGCCCAAGTCGGCAGTTAAAGGCGAGTGAAATGTCGGCTGCAAGGAAGGCGGTAGATAGCACACTACGGAAAGTTCTAATCTACACAGCTGAGATTATCATGTCGATAATCCTGCTAATTGTGATCTGTATACCTCTTGCTTTCGGAATCCCATTATGGTTCCAGACTGTTGTCTTCGGGGTGCCAAGCAGTGAACTCTTGATTAATCCTCTGTCATGGTTTGGTGCAAGTGGTGCATTCTGGATTACGATTCTGCTCTCATTAGTGAGTGTCTTCATTGGTTACATCTTGGTCTACAGACTTGTTCCTTCAGCTGATGTAGAAGAGGAAGAGGAAGAGCCTGAAGAAGAGGAAGAGGAAGCGCCTGAGGAAGAGGACCTAGAAGATGAAGAAGAATCTGATGACTTCGTTGAGGATGAAGAGCTCGAGGTAGAGGATGAAGTCATTGCTGATTTGCCTGAGGAAGAGTCTGATTAGCAAGTCCCCGATTCCAAACTATCTGATTGATGATTTCTTCGAATTTATCGTGGACAATAGCAGCTTAAGATACAGACCTGGGTATTCACACCCCTGAATAGATTTAGGCACCCTTGAAAAGCGTCAGTATCTTGTTTGCTGTGTCTTTGTCTGATGCCGCAACGAAGCTCATCATCTGGTCTGCAACAATTGGCAGATTGAGTCTGTTTCCATTTCTCTCGGCCACGAATCCTCCCCCTTCAAAGACCATATGCGTGCCAGATAAATGAACAATTGGGAGCATCCCCCTCATGTCTACCATGGCATCCAGTGCACCCGACGCTACCCAACAAAGATCCAATAGATTGCTCGCTGAACGCCGGATATCGTGCACTCCTTCTATCACCCTCATAGAACTCGCCAGAAACGATTCATCACCAGATTTCTTTGTGTCGTAGGAGATTATGGCTCTATCCAATGGTTTTGGCTCTGCCACTTTGACTGTTCTTCCATTTCTTCGGACTCCCAGTCCCTTTTCAGCGATAAAGGTCTCGTCCGAAAAAACGGACTCAACTATGCTGATTGATGCGTCATCGGTTGACATCTTTTCTGAGTAGTCTATTGCGGAAATGCCTATGGAGCAAAGCGGAATCCCTCTCTCAAGATTTGCTGAGCCATCTATTGGATCTATGACCGCAACATATTCAGGTTTACCGTATGGTACAATGAGGCCACTTTCTTCACTCAGAATAATCATAGGTGTATCTATCTGTTGAATGATATCGATGATTGCATCTTCGGCTTTCTTGTCAAGAAGCAGGGTTTTATCTCCATACTGATTAGTTTCACCTGTCAATTCTGCAGCTTCTGCCAGATTTCTCAATATGGCTTTCTTTGCAGCCTGTACTGCTCTGGCGAGTTCAGTAGTCAATGTCATTGGTCGGACCTCATTTCAAACTCTGGTATACAGCTCTAAAACCCTATTGTTCCGTAGAGAGCAGCATCTAGGGATTTGTAGACTGTATTCCAATCGTTTAAATGTCAAAAGATATGACTTCACAACAGAACAAGGTCTATCCTCGGTGACAGTTATGGGCTTCCTGAGTGGAAAGAAAAAGGTAGATGCCGAACGGGGTATCCTAGAGATTAAGGGTACTATGAATGCTATGACTCTGCGGATTAGAAGATTAGACACTAGAAGAGCAGAGGAGCAGAAGAAAGCCAAGGAGGCTATGGCGCAAGGGGATCGAGACCAGGCGCGCTCCCATCTTTCAATCGTTGTTGAATTGGAGAGTAGGCGTGGAAGATACCAGCAACAATACTTGACACTCGAGACCGCTCTCCTAAACATAGAGGAGGCAAAGGATCAGGCTGAAGTCTTGAGGGCCTTCACAATTGCCAATGATGCACTTACAGATGCTCGTGCTATGCTGAGCCCTACTGAGATTCAATTGCAGCTAGATAAGCTCTCTGAGTCGTTTGAACATATTACCATCGCAGGGGAGCTCCTTTCAGAAGATCTATCAACAGGTGACTCTACGGTGGAGTCAGATGAAAGGATTGAACGACAGCTAGAAGCTATGGAAGCTGAGGTCCTTCTGGAAAAGGAAGGAGTACTTCCATCACTGGAAACTCCAATTAGCACTAAAAAGCCTGCAGAACAAGTCAAAAGCGAAGAGAAACGCATTGACGAGCTTCTAGCTGACCTTGAGAAGGAAGCTCAGGAAGAGCGAGAACGTGAGGCACAACGCTGAGTGCATGCTTTCTTCACATTGGAGATACCCATAGATGGTCGTCAAGCTTGTTGTCTTCGATGTCGATGGGACATTGACCTGCCATTCATCCATTTGGTGGAGGCTTCATGAACATTTCAATACCGAGAATGAGGGAAAGGCCTTCTACGACCAGTATTTCTCAGGTCAGATTTCATACAACGAATGGGCTGATCTTGATGCAGGTCTATGGAAGGGTCAGACCCTTGATGATGTGATGAATCTCGTGGAAATGACCGAGTTGGTGCCAGGAGCAGCTGAAACTGTGGCTAGTCTAAAGGAACATGGGATTCATGTTGCCATTCTCTCTGGAGGCTTGGATGTCCTAGCAGAGAACATCGCCAAACGACTTGGAATTGAATATGTTCTCACGAATCGTTTAATTCACAGAAATGGTGTATTAACTGGTGAAGTTGAGGTTCGTGTTGGATGGGGCCAAAAGGTGCAGGAATTAGAACAAATATGCAATCACTTCATGGTTCCCCTATCTGAAACCGCGTACGTGGGCGATGGAAGAAACGACATTAGCGCATTTGGAGTAGTAGGTCTTTCGATTGCGTTCAGACCTGAAGATGATGAGGTGGCCAAATCCGCGATTTTGACTATCAAGGAGAACGACCTCCGGTCAATTCTCCCACATGTCATATAGGCGTGCCCCAGATAAGGAGCGCAAACACATACGCCTGTAACAAGATAATCATCATGCCCTCGAATGTGTCCAGTTTATGATCATCAGTGATTGCACGCTTAAGAAACCATAAGCTGCCCGCAATAACCACTATCTGGAATAGCACATAGCGGTTCATTGGTATCGGCACGAAAATCCCAATTCCTCCCATTACGAGAAGCAGAATCTGCAGAACCCCTCCAATGAGGTTCCCCACTGCAATGCCAACCTTTCCCTTCATGGCAGCAACTATGGCAATCCCATGTTCTGGAAGTGCACCAGCCGCTCCAAGAATCAGGGCAGCTATCGTAATTGGATTAGCCACACTGCTAATCTGAGCATCATATGTTGTCAGCAATACATTAACAGAAGAGGTGAGCAGCTCACCGGCAAGGAAAATGCCTAGGAATCCCAGTGCACAGAGGATTGAAGCTGATCTCATCGAGTGATGCGGTTTCGCACGGTCCGCATTCTCTACTTCCTCTCCTCTCATGAGATCAACAGAGTAGAGAATATATGACAAGAACAGGATAAGAGACGCCTCCCAGGGAAAAAGCGGACTTCCGGTTCCGTCTGTGAAAGTCACATCAACAATTCCAAGTGCAAACATACATGCGAGGGCAACAATCGTCCAACGGATGAGGACAGAGTCCTTTTTGATGGCTTCCTCAGGAACTTTCATGTCATCCTTCTTGCGAGTTGAGATCACAATAGTAATGCCTAGCAATAGCATGTTGAAACCCCCGGCAATTAGAACAGAGAGAACCGCGATAGTCAGAAGCTCAGGTCGATTCTGTGTAAAGCCATCGAGAGCTGTCATGCCGCTTACCACAGCCTCTGGCATATTGCTAGCCAGACTTGATAATAGTCCTGCAATGTAAGTCGTATATCCCCTGTGCCCCGCAACGCTTTCTACTCCTTCTACAGCCCATTCCGATGGTCGAAATGCAAGCCAAATCCCACCGATGATGCCCAAGGAAATTATGACTAATGGATCTGCATGTACGAATTCAGACAAGAAGAAGGCAAAGACAATGAAAAGAGCTATTCCAATTTCAATTCTACCGGCCCTTAATGATTCCCTGACCCCACGATAATGACTTTCGTCATTTGTATCAGTGCTGGTTGAGCTGGTCAAAGGTTTTCCTCCGGAGCGAACAAATCTTGCCTGCAAGCTCTAATCTAGTTGGAAACTTAGACTATTCTCAATAATACTATCCTATTAACGCTATGGCTCACATTTTAACAGATCCCGACTCTTTATGGCCTAAGCTATCATAGTAGTACCTGGCTCCTGAACCTGTATTCAACAGAACTACTTCTTCGTCAAAATCGATCTCTCCCATCTCAACAAGATTCCGGATGCCTGCAAGTCCGACAGCTGATTCTGGACAGAAGTCCATTCCCTCCATTCGTGCGGCCATTCTATGGCAAGGCTCGATTTCCTGTTCAGCAACTGCAACTGCACCTCCTCCTGATTGTCGAATTGCAGCAAGAATCAACCTTCCAGCAAATGGACTGGGAACTCTCAGTCCCAAGGCTTCTGTTTCACTATTCTGCCAAGGTTGTATTTCCTCACTGCCCTGCTCAACAGCCCTTACAACAGGTGCGCATCCGGCACTTTGAGCCGCATACATTCTTGGTCGCTCGTTATCAATAAGACCCAGTGCCTCCAACTCATCAAAGCCTTTCCAGATTCCAATAAGAGCTGTTCCTCCTCCAGTAGGACAAATCATTGCATCAGGCACTCTCCATCCCAACTGCTCGGCAACCTCAAATGCCAAGGTCTTCTTGCCCTCAATTCTATACGGTTCTTTCGTTGTGGAGAGGTCCGTCCAATCGCCTCCAGCTCTTCTCATGACTTTGTCACAATCAGATATATTACCGTCAACCCTGGTGATTTCAGCACCATATGTGCTGCAATCATGGAAAAATGGTTCAGGTGTGTCAGATGGCATAAAGATGTGGCACTCAACGCCTCCTGCAGCACTATATGCACTTGTTGAAACTGCTGCATTGCCTGCTGATGGCAATGCGAATGATATGGAGCCCAATTCTAGGTGCTTGGACAGAGCAACACACAGTCCTCGGTCTTTGAAAGATCCTGTGGGGTTCTGTGCCTCGTCCTTAATACTAAGAAATCTCAGGCCAAGATGCTTTCCAAGACGCCGAGTGTTAATGAGCGGGGTCCATCCTTCTCCTAGGCTGTAAATGAATGATGGTGACTTCACAGGAAGAAGTTGCGAATATCTCCACATTGAATTTACCTTCGAGGGAAACTGCTCCCTCTGAATGTCTTCAATCACACTGAATAGATCGTATACCGCAAAGAGAGGTGATCCACAGACACAGAAAGTTGCATGAGCTTCAGCTGAATGGCTTCTGCCGCACTGTGGACATTCAAGATGGAGAAGGTGAGATATCATACTTAGTCCCACACTTACATAGACGCGCACCCTTATTTGAGTGTGTTACTTTTTCTGCACGGGATGAAGCACACTTGAGCGAACTGAAGCGATCCGTGTTACCTTTCACATCAATAGTAGGACTCACGAAGCTAAAGCTAGCTCTAATTCTAAATGGAGTCAATCCACGTATTGGTGGAGTGCTGATATCAGGACCCAAAGGATCAGGAAAGACGACGGTTGTGAGGGCACTAGCTGACCTTCTTCCTGAAGTGGATGTGGTAGATGGGTGTCGGTTTGGGTGTAATCCCTATAGAGAGGAGCTGCTTTGCCAAGATTGCATGGAATTGCTGGCCAAGAAGAAGCCTCTGAAAAGCATCACACGGAAGATGCGTGTTGTAAACCTCCCACTCTCCACCACTGAGGACAGATTGATTGGCGCTCTTGACATTGAGCGTGTACTTCAGGAAGGTATTCAGGCACTGAAGCCTGGAATCCTAGCGGAAGCACATCAAAATGTGCTCTATGTTGATGAGGTCAACCTTCTCCCAGACCACTTGGTCGATGATTTACTGGATGCAGCTGCAACCAAAATCAACGTAATAGAGCGAGAAGGAATATCCATTGCACATCCTTCAGATTTTGTGCTGATAGGAACAATGAATCCTGAGGAGGGCGAACTTAGACCTCAGTTGTTGGACCGGTTTCCGTTGCATGTTGCTGTGGGTTCTGAGTATACTATAGAAGAGCGAATGCAACTGGTCCGAAGGAACCTGGAATTCGAGAGCAATCCCGATCAATTCGAGAAAGACTGGTCTCAAGAGCAGTCAGATCTTAGAGAGAAGATTATCAATGCAAAATCAATCATTCATGGAGTAGAGCTTCCCGATCACAGTCTTAGAGCAATCGCTATGGCAACTGACGCGCTTGAAGTGGACGGTGTACGACCGGATATCATCATCAGTAAGGTCGCTATAACAAACGCTGCATACGATGGCCGTACTGAGGTTACATTGGAAGATATGAAGCTGGCTGCGCAGCTTACCCTGAGTCATAGAACTCGTAGAGGTGGTCTTTTAGAACCACCCTCCTCTAATGACATTGACATAGCAATCACCAAAGCGGCACAGATTACTAAGAAGAATGACAAACGAGCATCTCCAACCGAGGTCCCGGCTTCTGAAGAAGATGAGTCTGAAAAGCGCATGAGTGGCGGCCGCTTCGGTCGAGGCGGGAAGTTTGCAGCGGGTGGAAGGCAGGAGGGCCAAAAAAAAAAGCTGAAGGAGTAAGAAATCCTCTTGGAGATGCTATCAAAGGAACAATATGTGCCATAATGATGATCGTTGTCTTTGCGTACTTTGCATGGATATACTGGGCTCCCATCAACATGCTCTTTGGCCTTTTACCAGGAGAGTTTCCAACCCTGCCTATACTAATTGTTGACACGATTATTTTTGCGCCCATCATTTACTTCGTCGTCAGAAGATGGCTCAGCATTATGACGAAACGAGAGAGCGGGCCAGCTGCTGGAATTGATACTGTAGAGCGTGGAATTGGAGTTCCAGAGCCGGGAGATGAATGGGGAGTCGCAACAAGACCATACAGTGCAAAGAAAGAAACAAGAGTCATAGGTTCTAAGTCTGAAGTTAGAGAGCCATTTGGTATAGATTCTGGGTTCTTTGTCAAGCTTCCGGATCTTGAAACAGGCGAGGAGCTATTTGACATCGAGGAACTTCAGAGCAAGCTGATGAAAAAGTCAGTTGTGTCATCGGGCGGATGGATTCAGAAGCGAGTCAGCTCTCGCTCAATGGGTTCTTTGAAGACTTCAGACTCCAGCCAGTATGGAAGGCCTGTGAGGTCACGTAAACCTCAAGGTGAGGTGAAGAGCATCAATATTCCTGCAACAATTATGGCTGCGGTTTCACGAATTGGCAGGCTTCGTCCAGCTCAGAGAATCGAGGTCTCGAAAGAAGACATCCGCGAGTCGATTTTTACTGGTCGCACACCTTTGACGGTCCTACTCGTCATTGATGTAAGTATGTCAATGAAGGGGTCAATGACGGAAGTTCGGGAAATCCTTGAGGCTATAGAGCAAGAAACTAGAGGCTCAAAGGATAGAACTGGAATTATAGCATTCAAAGACAGCGGTGCCATTGAGGTACAAGCCCCCACAAGTAATTGGAACAAAATCTACAGAGCTCTTGGCAAGCTGCGTGTATCTGGTCTCACGCCCCTCGCAGAGGCACTAATGAAAGCATTGGAAACTATACGTAGAGAGAGAATGAGGAATAGGGATGTTGAACCCCTGGTTGTGTTGATATCTGATTTCTCACCCAACATTCCTCTGGCTCAGTCCGTTGGTCCTGGTCATGCAAGATATACTCCCATCAGAGATTTGGTGAAGGCGGCTCGTCTTATTCGAAAGGCAAAGGTCAGAATTGCAGCCGTCGACGTCAATCCTGACCATGCGAAGTGGCCAAGATTCTTGCAGCGGCCATATCATGATGCATTAGAGCTTGCTGCCAACCTAAGAATGAAGAAAGAGGGGCATAATGATCCGGTTGAAACTGTCCTTGCTGTCCCTGAGTTTAGGAAGACATTTGGGGCATTCTTGGTGGCTCGTACTGGAGGCGGTCGGGCATTCCTATGGAAGGAGCTATTGCGGGAGAGATCTATTCTTGGCGAATTCCTGAGCGGGAGCAAAACAAGATCGCGAATCAGATCAGAGGACCTTCAAGAAGCTGAGGCATACATCCCTGAATAGTATCGCTATACCATCTCGATTAGTTTATACCATATCTACTCCTTCCCTTTGATGCGCATCTAGTCCGAGAGAAGTCTGTTGTCATAGTGAGTTAGGAGAGCCCTGTACGGGGTTTCGATGAATTTCCTTTTCATGCAATAGGCACAGGACTGATGCGCACCTAGAATTTACAGGAGTACTGGATATTGTTACCAGGGAAAGTCCCCGCAGATGTCCTTGGGCGGGTTATATTTGCTCATCTAGGAAAAGAAGACAGGAATCTCCTTCTAGGTCCAGCCATCGGTGAGGATGCCTCATTGATTCGGATTGGTGATGCAATCCTAGTCGCAGCAACCGATCCTATCACTGGATCTGTTGAAGATATTGGATGGCTTGCTGTTCACATCAATGCAAATGATGTAGCAACTTTTGGAGTCCGTCCTCAGTGGTTCCTTGCATCTATAATGCTTCCATCCGGATTTCAAGAAGCAGAGTTGCGACGCATTATGATTCAGATTCATGAAGCCGCATTAGCGCTTGATATCACTGTTGCTGGTGGGCACACCGAGATCACTGAAGGCATTGATAGGCCAATCATTGCGGGTTTCATGATGGGTGTAACGGCAGAGAATCGGTATGTGACCTCTTCTGGCGCAAAACCCGGTGATATCATAATAATGTCAAAGACAGCGGCTATCGAAGGCACTGCAATCCTTGCCGCTGAAGGCGAGCCTGTTCTTTCTGAGCGATTGAGTGCGCAAATACTCGATGAAGCTCTGAGCCTGCGTAGTCAGATCAGCGTTGTAGAGGATGGGATCATTGCTTTTGAAACAGGACAAATCACAGCGATGCACGACCCGACTGAGGGGGGCATATTAGGAGGTCTTCATGAGATTTGTGATGCTAGTCAGGTCGGATTTGAGATCAACCTGGATTCCATCGCGATTCACGAAGCAACCTCAGCAATATGTGATGTTCTTTCAGTTAATGCGCTGGAGCTGATTAGCAGTGGCTGCATGTTGATGACAAGTACACCCAAAGGTGCCGAATCCGTTGTCGCAGCTTTGGAGGCACGAGGTATACGGGCAACCATTCTTGGTAAGATATCCTCTGAAGCTTCTGTCAGGAAAGGTACAAGAAACGGTGAGTCCCGCCAAATGCATCGCCCCAAGAATGACGCTATTTGGGATGCCCTGAAGAAACTCAAACAGACATGAATTCGTTTAATAAATCGATATCCCTGTCAGTGGTAGCCTCAATAATGATGGGTGATAATGAGATGTTTCCCTTATTTAGCACAATATCTGCGTCCGAACCTTGAGATGGGTCATTGTGAACTCCCTTCAGCCAATAATAGGGACTCTGATTTGGGTCAAGTCTCTTTTCGAGCTCGTTACTTATCCGCACTCTTGCAGGCCTAGCCACAACAATTTCGCTTGCTTCAGAAACAGACGAAGGAAAATTCAGATTAAGTGCATCAATCCCCTTTGGAAGTCCTTTCTTCAATACTCTGAGGACTAAGTCGCGAATCACTTCACAAATCCTATTATAATCACGCTCCTTGTCTGCGCTGTTGAACCATTCATTGGGCTCAACTACCAGCGATGTTGCAATAGCAGGGAACCCCATCAATGCCGCCTCCATCGCAGCGCCCACTGTTCCGCTAGTGAACATGCTCTGATATCCAAGATTCGCTCCAGCATTGATTCCTGATACGAAGAGATCAATATCCTCAATAAGACATTCTGCAAGCACAACTGAGTCTGCTGGCGATCCATCATGAATAATCATCTCAAAGCCATTTACACTCTTGACCTTTTTGACACGTATTGGTCTATTCAGAGTAAGTGCCTTTCCTGATGCACTGCGTTCGCCATCTGGTACAACAATGACGATTTCCATATGCGAAGACAATGATTCAGCTAGCTTCAATAAGCCGCTACTATATGGCCCATCATCGTTTGTAAGACAGACTTTATGCAATGTTTAACTCTCCTAGGATGTCTTATTGGCCTGACTCTGTTTAAAGATAAGACTGACGGAACAAACAAATCTTTCCTACCCAATCTCCTTGCTAAGGATGTTCATAATCTTCTTTGAGGCATCACCTTTGCCGTATGGGCACGGCCTTTTCTTATCCAAGCCCTTTCGAATTTCTTCTCTGATAATGCTTGGGAACTTCCTAGGATTCACTCCCACTACCATAGCATGTCCTGAATCTACTGCCTCGGGTCTCTCTGTTGAGGTTCTTAGCACAAAGACTCTCTTATTGATTGATGGCGCGGTTGCTTCTTCCTGAATTCCTCCTGAGTCAGTTAGTATGAATGAGCAATTCCTCATAAGTGAGAGGAAATCAAGATATCCAACAGGCTCGATTATTCGTATATGTCCGTCATTCCTGATTCTGGACATGAGTTCAAACTCAGCTAGCTGTTTGACAGTCCTCGGATGCGCTGGAAACAATATGTCAATCTCAAGTGAGATTAAACCCTCTATCAATCCCTCTAGTACATTCCTGTCATCTACGTTTTCAGCTCGGTGCAGAGTCAGCAATGCGAAATTATCAAAGCCAGCGATTTGATAATGGTTCGCTTGACTCAAAGCGATTGGGAGTCTATTCTCTAATGCATCAATCACTGTGTTTCCTGTGACAAAGATTTTGCCCCATACATTCTCCTTCCTCAGTATCTTCGCCGAGTTCTCGGTTGGTGCAAAGAGATAATCAGAAGCGTGATCTGTCAAGCGCCTGTTATGCTCTTCTGGCATTCGTATATCATAGCTCCTGAGACCTGCCTCAATATGTGCAGTTGGCATCCTTAACTTCACTGCAGCAAGTGTAGCTGAAAGGACTGCGTTTGTATCTCCCTGAACAAGCACTAAATCCGGCCCTTGGTTGAGGAGTTCCTTCTCAATTCCTATGAGCGCCTTGGCAGTTTGCTCTGATTGAGATCCTGAGCCAATATTCAGATTCTTGTCGGGTGCACGAATTCCCATATCGTCGAAGAATGAGCTGCTCATAAACTCTGAATAGTGCTGCCCGGTATGGAGTAGATAATAATTGATTCCTCGTGACTCGCATTCATAGACTATAGGTGCCATCTTTATTATCTCTGGCCTCGTACCCACAACGATGAACGGTCTCAATCAAATCATCTAGTCAAAGAAACTTGTTCAGCACTCATAAGCTTGACGTTCTTTGGTCCTTTGCATCCATGATTTCCAAGCGGACATACATTCTCAAAACATCTAAAAGAACGTGGACTTTATCTTGATTCATTCCAGCGTGTCAGAGGTGAGTTAGAAGCATGAGATATGGCTTCGGTGTCTTCATTGGTGCACTTCTACCAGGTATAATATTCATGGGCAGTATCTTTCCCAAAGTCGCAGGATATGGTGTGACCGATCCACTTGTCCTAGAATCAATTTGGTCGATGTATGTGTCCTGGTTCTTCATTTCTATTGGTATTGCACTTGTGCCTCCATTGTATGTATATGCTAGACGGCGGGGGATATTTCGCAAGTTCATCATATTCGAAGCAGGAGGCTTTGCTCTCTTTTCTCCGCTCTGGCTGTTCCTAGCCACTGACCTATCTGGCGATTCTTGGTCAGACCTCATATTAAATGGGATAGAGAATGGATTACTAGCACCCGGTCCAGAAGGTACATTGATTGGTTTGGACATAGACAACATTTTCCTTGTTCCCCTGCTCATTGCAATGCTCATTACTGGGCTCGTAATGCTGCGACCATCATTTATTGCTGAACATGGAGGTGCACCAGCACGAAAGCCATCCGCAGCATCAGAACCTCCAGAAGCTAAAAAGACGCCTGTCATGAAGGATCCTCTGGAGCAGGAGCTTCCTGGAGTAAAACCCCCTACCGCAGATGAAACCAGCAAAGTGGAGCTTCGGAGTGTTCTCATGGAGCTGGGAATTCCTGACCCTACGATAAATGCAATCTTCAATGCAGGTTATGCAAATGTAACGGACATAGTGGCTACAAGTGCTGAACAGCTTGCTCTTACAACTGGGTTGGACAAAGCCACAGCTGAAAATCTTCATATGGCTGTTCAGAAGAAAGTGTGGTTTGGCGGAATCTAGAGTGGATATGCCTCTAGTGGAGCTTCTACTGTTTAAATGCTATCAAGGCATCAAGCGCAATTGTCACAAGATCATCTAGCGGTGGCTTCCCAACAATCTGGGCTCCTTTGTCGATGTTCTCCCCTACAATAACACAGATTGTTCCCACCTTTACTCCTCGAAGGTGGCCAATGATAAAGAGTGCAGCTGACTCCATTTCCGTAGCTAGTACATTAGCCTTTTTCATAGACTTCCAATGCTCTCTCATCGCTTCAGGATTGGCTACAAACTCTGGATATTCACTATAGAATGAATCCTTGCTATGCCCAATCCCTACATAGTACTTCGCATTCCGATTCTTTGCAGCCTTCGTGAGTTCCATTGTGACCTCGAGATCTGCCACTGCTGGAAACTCAAGCGGAACGTATTGCCTAGAGGTTCCGTCATCTCTCACGGATCCGGTGAATATAATCACATCTCCCGCCTGGAGGTCTGGGTTTATTGCACCTGCTGTTCCTACTCGGATAAAGACCCTACAACCCGCTTTCACTAGTTCTTCGATCGCAATAGCAGCTGATGGGCAACCTATTCCCGTCGAGCACACTCCGACAGGCACTCCATTGTAAGTGCCTTTGAAACTCCAATATTCGCGTTTCTTTGCAACCTCAATTGGGTTGTCAAAGAACAGCTCAGCGATCAATCTTGATCTGTCTGGGTCTCCAGGCAATAGTACGAGTTTAGGCATTTCTCCAGGTGCGATGTCAATGTGATATTCCTTGTTGTGTTTCATCCATTCGCCAACCCACAGGCGCCCATCCCGTCCATAAGAAAAGCGTTTCGATAGAATGACCTTCAGGCTCATTTAGAGATAGCCTTAAAAGAGCCCTAAGAAGGGCGTGGTCCAGTGTTGAATATGAGTGAAGAGATTACTAAATTGCAGCGCAAAATACTTGCACTAATTCTGGAAGACAACCGCAGAGCATCTGCAATAACAAGAACTCTTCAAATGCGACACATAGAGTGCAATCAAAACGAGGTCATCATGGCCCTGAATGATTTGGAGAAGCGCGATTTGGTTGAACGAGTAACAGATAAGGCATGGGCTGCAAAATCCGGGGCTCAGGATTATATTGATTGAAATACACTCTAGCCAGTCAGATTAAAGCTTCTTGATAAGTGTGTCAACTATATTGTAAGTCAACCTGGGTTCATCCTCACAAAAGGCATGAGTTCTGATAGTGTTTGTTGTTACAATCCTTTCTTTACTCTTTTCAATCAAGGCCTCTAAGAGCTTCTCGCCTCTATCTACAAGCGGAAGAACGTGTGCCACCGCCATGCCCACATCAGATGCGCCAAGTTCATAGAGTCGTTCTGCAGCTTTCAATAAAGTACTCCCACTCTTTGTGAGATCATCAATGACAATGATTTGCTTTCCTTTTACATCAAGCTCACCACGAAGCTCTACACAGTATGAGTTTGTGCGGCTTTTACCAAATCCCTCGATATCATATCGCTGCTTGGCTCCCTCATCCGGAGTAACTACTAGGCAATCTGTGAAGCCAAATGTTTCACGACCAAAATCTATGAGGTCTGGAATGACGTCTATTTCCTGATATAGACCCTTTTCTATGAGGTCTTTTACCCATGGAAGACTATCAGGTGCATGTGGATTTACAACCCAGATCTTGTCGCAGGCTAAGGATATTTGTTGAGTAGCCCATCTGCCGGCGGATGCTTCTCCAGTCAAGAAAGACTTGTCTTGGAGGGCAAATGGTTGGAAAGTTAGGACCACCTCTATTCTAGAAGGGGGTGTGATTGGAGTTTCCTTGAACTTCTTGTGTCCAACCTTCTCAACCGCGACCGGCCGTGCCAAAATATCAAGAAGAAGGAGTAACTCAAGAACTCGATCTGAAGTTGTATAGTGCTCAAATTCAGCAGGCCCTGCACCAGTGCAGCTTTGGATGACAATTACTTTACGATCGGAGAGCTCAGATACTCTGCCCAATCTAGCATAGATGTCGGTGTTCGGAAAGAGACGTCTACTATCATAATTGAGATTCGATGTGAATACACGAAATCCATGTTGCTCGAATCGCTCTCTTAGATGCTCAGCTCCGCTCGCAAGGACCACGTCGTAATCCTTCACCTTCGACCACCGCCAACCTTGTGGCGGACTTCGTCCCTTTAAGATACTTTGCCTTTATACTCAACATCAGGACTGTCCTGTCCGACGTAGTGACTCTCAGCTCGCTCGTCATATCCCCGTTTTGCAGGGCTACTTAAAGGGACGAACATTATCTGAACGATTGCCATTCCTGGTCGAAGGAGGACAGGACTTAGATTCTCGCAGTAGATCTCTAGTGTAAGCCTGCCAGGCTTCTTGGATCCTGTTCCTGGGTTTACTAAACCCGCAGCATGGACAATGATTCCTAGTCGTGCTACGCTGGATTTCCCTTCAAGAAGTGCTGCATAACTAGAGCTAATTCTTATTCTTTCAATCGTCTGTCCGAGAATGAATTGTCCTGGAAGAATCATGAACGGCTTGCCATTTGTATCAACAAGCTTTGTGTCTTTGTCCAAAGCATCCCGATTTTCCACATCGATTGGCGTACCGTGATTGTAAATCCGAAAAACACTGTCTAGCTTTAGATCTATACTGCACGGGCCTAGAGAATCTGATGTATAGGGGTCAATGATTATTGACCCCTCCTTCATCGCTTTTTCAATGTCAACATCCGATAACATCATCTACAAACCACTCGCCTACAAATGTCTTACAAACTAACTAAAAGAATATACCCTCGCATTTGTTTGTCATCATTAGGTATGTGTGTCTGTTGAATCTGACAGCAAGAGACCTCCTTCAGAAGATTGCCAGTGATACAAGGCTGCCCTACAACACAATAGCCAAAATTGTCAATGAGGCTATGATGAATGGTGAAGGACTACTTGAAGCAGTTAATTCGTTGGCAAGAGAGCATGGCCTTGATGAACGAAACTACCGGATTGACGCCCTCAGGACAAGGAACGAGATCGAGAGAATCTTGAAGGAGGACTATACGCAAACACTCATGATATCAGCTGTCTTGGGTCAAATGGTTGAGGCGGAGGGCAAGGAGCGGTTTCCAGCTCCCGCCTTCTTTGCGTTTCTCGAAATCCTGTCACTTGTTTCTGAAGCACCAAAGGATGCTAAGTCAGAGACCTCGACAGAGATTGAGGAGCATACAACGCGGATAATAGAACTCACTACAACTCTTGTTTCAGTGATTTGTAGGTGGTCAAAGGAAGGAGTTGTAGGAGTTGCAGATGATTGCCCCCAAGAATTGAAGGAGCTGGCCCGCCTTGTTTTTCGTAAGACGATGATGCTTCAGTCAGGGCTATGGTCATGTATCTCCTGTGGAAGAATAGTTGATGTCAAGAGCACTAGAGCGTTGATGTGTGAAGAATGTGATGTCAAGATGGATGATGACTCTGATTTACAAGTTGAATCATCAAGACATACACGTGATCGAAATGGGTATGGTCAGACTAGTAGGTCAGAAGAGCCAGACTAGCTGGATTCTGACCCATAATCCGGTATACCTGGCATATTGAGATCGAGTCCCTTGTCAAGAAGAATCAGTCCCCTATCCACATCACCCTGATGAATTACAATCTCATCCATCTGAAGGATAGGATCTGTGTTTGTTGATATCTCGAGAAACAATGCAACAGGATCTAAGCCTGCAACTGGTCCAATGCTCAATAGTGGACCTGTTAGACCATCATAGAAGTCAGGCTTTCCTAGAGGGACTTCCATTCTCTTTAGAAGACGATTACCTTTTGATGACATCACTTGGCCGCACGTGGCTCCATCGTGAGTTAATAAAGCGAATACGAACCTAGTGGAAACATTCCCCCTGAGATAAAATAGCATGTCTGTGACCCATTCATATTCCCTTATTATGACATCACCAAAGACCAGCATCAAGTCACTAGAAATCATCGCCTGGACTGGCACAACTGGCGGCTTCAATTCTGTGGGATATCTTGTCCATGTAGAAAAGGAAGGGGAATTGAAAACAAAAACGGTTTCAAACGAGTTAAGTTCATAGAGTCGACGACAAATTGACTGTCCTATTGGATTCAAGCCAAGGATAATACTTACTTCACCAATTTGAGTGTCTTTTTTGTAGGCTTCAAGAATTGGCGAGATCCATTCCTGTTCGAAATCAACCATCAATCTATCCCGAATTCGTTTCTAGTTTATAGTTAATGACTGTTCTTGTTATCGCCACGATTATACAAATTCAAAGAAACACACTCATTCGGAACACCAGGAGATTTGAGTCGTATCCGATTCATTTATGTGGAAGGCATGACGCGACCGGCCTCGTCAATCACTACAGGTGAGTGAAGTCTGTTGGGAAGCTACATAGAAAGCGTTTACAACAAGGTAGTTGAAAAGGATCCGCATCAGAAGGTCTTTCATCAGGCAGTTCTTGAGGTACTAGAATCTCTTGAACCTGCAATAAAGAAATATCCAAAGTATGAGGAATTTTCTATTCTTGAGAGGATTACTGAAGCGGAGCGTATAATCCAATTTCGAGTTCCTTGGAAAGATCGAAACGGTAAGATTCAGATTAACAGAGGTTTTCGAATCCAATTCAATAGTGCTATTGGCCCCTATAAGGGCGGCCTTCGGTTTCATCCTACTGTGACTGAGGGAATTCTGAAGTTTCTTGGATTTGAGCAAGTTTTCAAGAACAGCTTGACAACTCTACCAATGGGCGGTGGAAAGGGTGGCTCTGATTTTGATCCAAAAGGCAAGACGGATGCTGAGGTTGAGAATTTCTGTACAAGTTTCATGCTTGAGCTATACCGGCATATTGGACAGTTCATAGATGTTCCAGCAGGGGACATAGGAGTGGGTGCACGTGAAATAGGATACCTTTACGGAGTATTTAGAAAGGCCACCAACGTCCATGGAACCTGCGTTCTGACTGGCAAAGGACCAACCTATGGAGGTTCATTAATTCGCCCTGAGGCGACTGGCTATGGCTGTGTCTATTTTGTTGAGGAGATGCTAAAGACAAAAGGTGAAGATATTAAAGGCAAGACTGCAGTTGTTTCAGGCTCAGGCAACGTTGCTCAACATGCTGCTGAGAAGTGCATTGATCTCGGTGCAAAGGTTATCGCTCTTAGCGATTCAAGTGGCTGGATTCATGACCCAGATGGCATTGACAGAGAGAAGCTTGCTTGGGTTAAGGATTTAAAGAATGTGCGAAGAGGTAGAATAAAGGAATATGCTGAACACTTCAAGGTGGACTATACTGCTGATGGCGGTCCCTGGGACTTGAAATGCGATATTGCTCTGCCATGTGCGACTCAAAATGAAGTGGATGCAAAAGAAGCAAAGGCACTCGTAGACAATGGCGTAATCGCAGTTGGTGAGGGCGCAAATATGCCATGTGTGCCTGAGGCGGTCGTGATATTCCAAGACGCAAAAGTTCTCTATGGTCCTGGGAAGGCTGCTAACGCTGGGGGTGTGTCAGTATCTGGACTCGAGATGGCACAGAACAGTCAGCGATACTTCTGGACGCGAGAGGAAGTAGATAAGAGATTACACGGCATCATGGTCGCAATTCATGAGAATGCATACAGAACTTCCGAGAAATTTGGCGATAAAGGCAATTATTTGCTAGGTGCCAATATAGCAGGTTTCCTGAAAGTAGCTGACGCGATGATTGCTCAGGGCTACTATGCATAATACCTAGATTGGCAGTCCTTTGCCAAGGGACTGCTCTTCCTATTTTCTTATTATCTCAAGAAGCTCGGCAAGTCTTCTTTTTACATCCGACTCGACTGTTGTCAACTGAGCCAAATAGCCTATCTGTTCTACTCTTTGATTCCTGTATTTCTCTTCAGAAATTGAGCCTTGGCGTCTCTGAACCTCTAATCTATCCATCTCTGCGCTGATTTCACGGCGCTTTTGCTCCACCAGATCAAAGCCCTGTTTCAGTGACATCCACTCTATCATTGCATTGCTTTTCTCTTGCTCCAAGCGATCTCGTCGACGCTGCTCGTCCTCAATCTGCTTTAGCTGCCTATTTGCCGCGCGTATCTCTTTTTGTATCTCATAGAGGCGGCCTTCTACCTCTCTCTTAACTTGAACCATTTGTGTTGAAACACGCCACTTCTCTCGATATTCCTGAATGTGGTCTTTTTCGGTAATCTCTCCTTTTTCCAGCCTCCTATCCAGCTCAGAAAGTTCAGCTTTTACATCATCTAGCTGAGCCTTGAGTTCATCATAGGATTTCCTTAGTGAAACCCACTCAACACTATATTGTGCGAGTACTTCTTTTGGGTCCAGGTAGTAATCATCTCCTGGGCCTCCCTCGTGATGACTCATTTACTGTTCTCCCTATAATTGCATCTCTCGTATTGCTATAGGCTTAAGGGTTTTCTGAAGCTCCCGTGTGAATTGTCGATATCACTCTGACTCACGAGCTTCCCTTTCTGGCTCAGACTCGGGAGGGGTCTCGGTATCCAGCATCTCCCATTTTGGTGGTGGTTCTCCCTCAGATGCTATTTCCTCCTCTTCCTCCTCTTCCACTTCCTCCTCTTCTACCTCCTCCTCCTCCTCTTCCTCCATATCTACAGCATCTTCAAGCTCTTTGACAGTTGATGTGATAGCTTTCAGCTTTCCGGTTTCCAGCTTCTCTAGAAGAGTATAGAACATACGTTCTACAATTTTCGATTTGCCTTTAGCCTCAAATTCAAGCTCTCCGAGCTCAAACTCGAGTTCTGTGTAGTCATCCGCTTTCTTCTTCTTTGATTTCTTGGTTTCTTCCTCATCCTCACCCATTGGATACACCTTAATGGCTGATTCCGCGTTCTGTTAATAAATGATTCACAAATCTGGATAATACCTAGACTTTATGAGGAGGTTGGACAGAAGACGCTTTGAGGGAACAATGATGGATTTGAGAATTGATCTTGTTCCGATGGAGAGGCGCAAATCCAAGCCGGATGATGTTCTGAGTGTAGCCTTTGGGACAGTCTTCACTGATCACATGTTCTCAATGAATTATTCGGATGGAGAATGGAAAAATCCGCTGATTGGTCCTTTCCAGTCCTTATCACTCAGTCCTGCTGCTCTGGTTCTTCACTATGGGCAGGGCATATTCGAAGGACTCAAGGCCTATAGACGAGGAGAGAGAGTATTTCTATTTAGGCCTGAGAAGAACATCGAGCGACTGAACTCATCAGCCAAGAGGATGGTAATGCCCACATTGGACCCCAAATTTGCCTTGGAGAGCCTAAAGAAACTCATCCATATTGAACGCGATTGGGTGCCACAGGTATCAGGTAGTTCATTGTACATAAGACCTACATTGATTGGCATTGAACCAAAGTTGGGTGTCAGGCCCTCCGCGGATTATCTATACTATATCATCCTTAGTCCCGTCGGACCCTATTTCAAGGAAGGCTTCAATCCAGTTAACATAATGATTGCTGATAGACATGTAAGAGCAGCAGAGGGCGGTATAGGGTCTGCAAAGACAATGGGCAATTATGCAGCAGGGCTTCTGGCGGGGACAGAGGCAAGCCAGGCAGGCTACTCGCAGGTTCTGTGGCTTGATGCTCATGAGCGAAAGTATCTGGAGGAAGTTGGCACTATGAACATATTTGTGATGTTTGATGATGAACTAGCCACTCCTCCGCTAGGTGGCACAATCCTTCCTGGCATTACAAGGGAGTCTGTACTGCAGATTGCAAATGATTGGGGTCTCAACGTGAAGGAAAGGAGAATTTCACTCGATGAGGTCATGAATGGTCTCAAAGATGGAAAGGTCCAAGAGATTTTTGGCTGTGGTACAGCGGCCATAATTGCTCCCGTTGGAAATCTCTATTACAAGGGAACAGCCTATACTGTTGGCAGCGGGAATATTGGTCCAACAACTCAGAAGCTTTACGATGAGATTGTGGGTATACAGTCAGGTGAGAGAGAAGACCCCTATGGATGGGTGATTGAAGTAGAATAGCTTCAAACCGTCAATCAGGAAGCTTTTTCCGCTATAATGTTGTCAAGTTGATTCCTGAGGTGGCCTATCTGACTTCACAATTGTCTGTCGACTTTACAAAATGCACTGGTTGTCGAATGTGCGAGTTGGCCTGCTCCGCAAAACATGAAGGCAAATTTCAGCCTAGTTTAGCACGTCTAAAAATCATAAAATATGACGATCTTGGTGTTGATATCCCCAACATTTGTGGCCCTTGTGAAACTGCACCATGCATAGATATCTGTCCCGTTTATGCCATGCGGCGAGATCCAATTTCAAAGATGACATTCCTTGATGAGGACAAATGCATCTTATGTAAGTCCTGTGTTGGTGCATGTGTCAACGGGATTATTCTCTTGGACAATAATCGCATGCGGATAATAAAATGTGACCACTGCAGTGGAGATCCGGAATGTGCAAAGGTGTGCCCAACTGGGGCTATAATCTATGGCCCTACATCCAAAGTTCAGACGGTTGATCGTCACTCCAAGATTCTAAGTTACCTCAAAGAAATACAACGCACAGCCGAGGCATCCAGTTATAGCGGAGAGAGCTAATGTGAAGTATGGAGGTTACACTGGAAGGATTCTCCGCGTGCTTCTGGATGAAGGGAGATTTAGGACTGAACTTCTTCCAGAAGACTGGATTCGCGACTACATTGGGGGTGATGGCTTCGCAGCCCGGCTTCTATACGAGGAAGTGCCTGGCCGGATTGATGCACTCAGTCCTGAGAACAAGCTGCTAGTAGCCACTGGTCCCATCACTGGTACGATGTGGCCAATGAGCGGAAGAACTGTGTTTGTTTCGAAGGCGGCTCTAACTGGTATCTGGGGCGAGTCGCATGTAGGAGGTTTTCTTGGTCCTGAACTCAAATATGCTGGCTATGATATGCTAGTGGTCGAAGGTGCAGCTGAGAAACCAGTTTACATTCTTATTGAAGATGATGACCTTCAAATCATTGATGCTGGTGACCTCTGGGGAATGACTACCAACGATGTCACAGCAGAAATAAAGCACCGGCACAAAGATCCTGACATTCAAGTTGCTGCTATTGGTCCGGCTGGAGAAAAAATGGTCCGCTTCTCTGCTGTCATCATCAATAATGCTAGAGCTGCAGGACGAACTGGAATGGGTGCAGTTCTCGGATCAAAACACGTGAAGGCAATTGCAATTCGAGGTCATGGTGCAATTGAGGTACATGACCATGAGGGCTTTACTGCGCTTGCGAAGAAGGCGCATCAGAGAGTTAGAGAGAATCCTCAAGCTCAGGAAATGGGCAGATGGGGAACTTGGATTCTTACAGCGGTGAAGCAAGAGATTGGGGAGTTGCCGACGTATAACCACAGAACGGGAGTATTCTCAGGATGGGAGAAGCTTGCAGCTGATTACATCCGCCCTCGTTATACCATTTCGGACAGAGCTTGCTTTGGATGCAGCCTGGGTTGCAAGAAGGTTAACTATGTACGAGAAGGACCTTTCGCAGGAACCCTGGAGGAAGGTCCTGAATATGAAGGACTCATGGCATTTGGCAGCTCTCTTGGCATTGACGATTATCCTACAACTCTTAAGGCAAATCAAGTTTGCAACAGATATGGTATGGACATTATCTCGGCAGGAGCGACAATAGGGTTTGCTATGGAGGCGTTTGAGAACGGAATAATAGATGAGAAGGATACAGGAGGCTTGCGTCTGGAATGGGGCAATCGCGAGATGACTATCCGTCTATTGGAGATGATGGGCAAACGTGAAGGTTTTGGTGACATTCTTGCCGAGGGAAGTGCCAAGGCAGCACAAAAGATTGGCAAGGGCGCAGATCAATTTGCGCTTCATGTTAAGGGAATGGAAATATCCGGACAGGATGGACGAACTCATCGCAGTATTGGCCTAGGACATGCGACTGGGGCTCGTGGGGCTGATCATCTCAGAAGTCTTGTAGTGGTTGACCAGCTTGGATATGAAGATATAGCAGCAGAACGTTGGGGCGCTGACAAGCTACCAGAGATTGTTGATCCGTACACAGAGAAATACAAGGCAGCTGCAGTCTATGAGTCAGAGAATAGCTACTGCATCCGCGATACACTGATCGTTTGTTGGTACTCAGTTTCATGGCCACCTATCTTCTGGATGCAGGACTTCGCAGATATGCTGCCTTTGGCAACAGGCGTCAAGGAATTTGGTAGTGTTGACAAACTCACAGAGATTGCTGAGAGACAGGTGAACCTGAAACGAATATTCAATGCACGTGAAGGCATTTCACGCAAGGATGATATCCTCCCTTCTCGCTTCACGGACGAGCCAATGCCTGAGGGCCCAGGAAAAGGTCAGGTGGTGGATCTTGAACCAATGCTTGATGACTACTACAGGCTGCGAGGCTGGGATTTAGAAACTGGCCTTCCCACTGAAGAGACCGTACGCAGGCTATCCTTGGAATGGACAGCCAAATATCCATAGTTAATCTGGTTCTACATGCGAACGTAATCAACTCTATGACTATTGCCACAACTTGGACATGAATATTGATCAGGACCAACCCAGTCAATTGATTCCCATGACATTGGCGCATTGCAATGGCCACAGCGATTCTTTATGACTGGCTTGACAAAAACCGTCCCGGCACCGGCCTGCGCCATGCTGGCTTCCATTTCATCCTTCGTTTCCTGCGCCACCTGAGTAGCTACTGAAGCAGAGTCACTGTAGGTGTATTGCGACAGTGGATGCCTGGGATTAATGTAGGAGAATGTTCGGATTAGCCAATCAAGATAGTCTTTGGCTAGAACATCCCAAGCTCTTTCTTGCCACATTCGCAGGAGATGATCCTGTCTGGGAACTCTGCCCCTTATATCGAAGTTGCCAGTTGTGGCTTTTATCTTCAATTGATTCTTTCTCGCTTCGAATGTTTCAACCATGTGTAATGGAAACATATACAGCTTGTTCTTTCGCGTATCGAGGATGTAGAGTCGGTAGTTGGTGAGGATGAATGAATCAGGCCAATACGTAAAGACAGATTCTCCTCTGAGCCAAGCATATGTCTGGTAAAAATGTCTCGAGAACCTGCGATGATAGCCAATGGTTGTCCATCGATTATATGGATGGTCGGGATGAACAAAAGGGACTCCGCAGACCTCACATATCTTCCTCTGATCACCCGCATTTAGCCTCTCAAACTCTCCAAGCCCCAAGGCGCCACGCAGTTCTTCTCTCCTAGGCATTGCTCCCATAACGTTGATTATTCCGTTCAGAACCTTAAACATTGCAGACCTTGGTGTAAGTTTATACTCCTTGATAATGTGAAGTGGAACACTGACAGTTGTATTTGAGCCTCTATCAAACTGAGCAAGTCTATAATTACTAATTATTGACTCTCCAGCTTGTGCTACTACACGCTCTCCTTCAATTGGAATGAAAACCGGAGTCGACATTTAGATTGTCACCTATCAGACGATATGTCTTGCCTAAGCCTCTTCTGAGCTGCGTTGTTAAAAAGGTTCACCGTATAAGGATTTATCCTCTGCCAGAACCGGAGCCGATACCGTTTAGGTCTTTGGTATCACAATATACAGGACATCCTCAAAGGCAAGGATGCCAAATCCGCTAGGATTCTCAAGTTTGACATAATCATCATGAACTTCATAGACTCTAACATTCAGAATTTTCGCTAACGTATCCTTCTGTGTATACCGCAGATACACGGTGAAAGTCTGTTGGGTTTCACTGAGGTTTATGAAAATCTCTTTCCAGTTTGGCATGGCGTTTCCTCCAGCGTTTACTGTGCATCACTTCTGAGCCATTTAACACTTGCCACCTGTGTAAAGCATCATTCTCAGTGCAAGTCCTCCATTGAGCGAGGCTCAAGCTCTAGCGAACGGAAAAGCTTCTCTACAGCCTTCCAGGCGTTCTTTCCGTTGTGACGAAATAGATGCGTTCCACATTTTTCTTTGCAATCAGAAGAGCCGAACCCAAGAGGACTTGGACTAAACTGAGCTTGGCTACTCAGTCTAGCAGCTATTTCGCATTCTCTCTTCTTCCTAGTTTCAGACCAAATGACGCGAGCTGGAGGGCCAACAGCGTCCAAGAATATGTCTATGTGCCAATGTATCTTTTTTTCAGAAGAGAAATGTCTTCGGATTCGATGCTCAAGGCTGGTTGAACCATTCCCAAAGGCTGATCCTACATAGACCCATTCGCCTGCTTCGAATATCTGCCCTCCAAGCGCACCAATTCGTATATCAATGTCATCTGGAATTGAGATTACAAGCGCGTAGACTCCTTTCAATTTATAGTTCCCTCGGCTGGTTCCTGCAGACCCTGAAATCACTGCCTGATAAGCATCACTAACCTACGATATCGTCATAAGGATTAATTGTTCCCTTACAACCATAACGATGGCAGCCTCAGAGATTATCCCAGGAGTCCATATGATTCGGGGAAAATTCGCAGATGAGTTCGGGTTCATCTCCTCGTATATAGTTGTGAGCGGCGAGAGCGTACTGGTTATCGACCCAGGGACTGCAGGAGATCCCGGAAACAACACCATTCAGCTTATCCGAAAACTTGGTCTTGGTCCTGGTGATGTTGTAGGTATTCTCTGTACACATGGACATCCGGACCATGTTGGAGGTGCCTACAGACTAAAGAAAGCAACTGGTGCTCCTGTACTCATCGGAGAAAAGGATGGTCCCATTCTGGAGGATCCTCAGCTCTTTCTAAAGGAGCGAATGTTTCTTGACGTCGCAGAGCGTATGGCGATGAAGGTAGACAGAGGACCGCTACGGGTGAATTACAAAGGTGTAGAACCCTACAGATTGCTACGCAACGGAGATACAGTAAATGTAGGAGATATCACTCTACATGTACTTCATACCGGAGGTCATAGCGCAGGACATTGCGTATACCACGATAGAGCAAACAAGGTTCTATTTACCGGGGATGAGGTCAGTAATTTTCCCAATGACCCGAGGAAATTCTACCTGGACTTGAGTGGGAGTGTGTCTGCAAGAAGCAGCGCGCTATCTTCAATGGAGTTACTTGGAGCTGATTACCTTCTTCCAGCTCACGACATACCACATCTCTTTGAAGACGTACGTCTTGTCATCGAACAAGTCAGTGATGGTGTTATTCATTTTCAAGATAGCATTCTACACCATCTCGAAGGTCGGGGTGATGCAGACGTTGAGCAACTGGTCTTCGACATCAGAATGTCGCGAAGCATACCTGTCCCTAATATCTATGAATTCTTGCTCGTCACAACAATAACGGTTGTCCTTCAAGGCCTCCGGCAAGCTGGCCTGGTGAGGACCGATGAAAAGGGAGTATGGTCGCCTATATAGTGCCTGAGGCCATTCGAGCTACATTCAATAATCAGCCTTGCACTTTCTTCTCATTCCATTTCAGATATTGCAAATCATAACCGGGGTGGTTTCAGAATGAGTCAAAAAGACAAGAAAGTTGAAACTCCGAGTACAGTAGAGGCCATTAGAATGGCCTCGGCTTCAGTTCTTGGTACAACTACAAACCTGGGCTATCCCTTGGGCAGTGCCGTTGGTTCTGGAAGCATGATGGAAGAGAACTCAGATACAGTAGCAATGAATATCACTCCTCTTATTTTCGCGATACGCGATGCTCTCTTGGATGCGGAAGGTCTTGAACTACTGTCTCTTGAGTGGGATCTAGAACGAACACCTGGTCCGGGAGTTCTTCCTGAGCAACTTGTCGTTGCTGGGGGAACCTCGGAGGGGATTGGCTCCCATGTTGCCATTCTTAGCTGGGAAAAAGGAGCAGTGGATCCATTCAAAATTGACGAACACATGCAAATATTATCTAAGAAGATGTCTGATGTCGAAAGCGCTATTATCAGCAATGGAATGAGCTACGAAAACCATGGCCTGCCTGTGCTAAGGAGATTCAACGACCGTCTAAATCAGGTCATTTTTGTTGAGATGCTGGACAGACGCTTTCAAGCGTCGTGGGACTCTCTCCAACTTAAACCCGAGCATGTTGATAAGGAAGTTTCAGTAGCCATGAACTTTCGAGAGGACTTCACACTGCTCCCACCAGGAATCAAAGTTATGAACAGGACTCTCCTTGAGTTCTTTTTGCCTCGAGAAAGTGAAGAAACAGCTCTTAGACATTTCAAACACAGGTTGCTAACCCCTCGAGGGCTAGAAGCAGTTGCTGTTAAAGTGCCTGAAGCTGGACGAGCAATCCTGAACGAGCTAAACACCTACGCCTACAGCATGGAGGAAATTAACATCGCAAATGCCATCACTGCAGTCTTCTCAGAGTTTCTTGGTCGAGAAGATGTTGCCCTCAGTGATTTGCACTCGTTCAAGAGAGATCTAGACGAGTTTGTATCACTTCTTTCTGATTCCATCGATTCATTTGAAAAGATCTCAGAGGAACACGTAGGCTCCGGAAAGACACTCTCAGTGCAGGATCATAAGAAAGAGATCTTGACTCAGATTGACCTGCATGATGATTGGTTTGTTGGATTCAGGAAGAACATTGCTCAAGCACTCGCCGAAGAATTGATGAAATCGGTTCAGCATGGCTTCTATGATATTTCTGAGGTAAGGGCGTGGAGGCTTAGAAGCACGGTTTCCTACTTTAACATCTATGCAAACCGAACAACTCGCTATTTCTCAGATGCCCTGAGTCAATTTGTTGTAGTTAAAGCTGCGAGACAAGCCTTCATGTCTGCGTTGAACAGATTCCAAGAAGAGATGAAGGCACTCGATGTTGACGCCGCTAATCAAATGCTCTTTGAGAAAGTCTACGTAGAATTGCATTCGCAAATGAATGCCATTTTTGACAAAGTATCTTACGAAGGTTCGGTATATCGAAATTTGGAGGAGATTCTTTCGACGATAAACAAAGAAATGTTGGAGGCTTTCGAACGTATTGAGATTTGGGACCTTGTTGGATTTAGCGATGTAGCTGATATTGCTAAAGGAGAGATAGCTGGTAAGCATTCAGGTGGGCTTGACGCGCAAGACGTGTCTGAAGATGGGCAGGCAATAATCGCTTTGCTGGAAGCATTTGAAGATCTGGTTTTGAATACTATTCCCAATGTTGCAGATACTCTTCTATCAAAGACGTTGATAAGAAGGGTTATTGACAAAGTAATTGATGAAGGAGCTGACTTAACCAAGGAACTTGGTGAATTCATTGAAAGCATGACTCAGAAGCCAGAGGAGTGGAGAGAAGAAGCCCGCATTTGGATTCGGGGATATCTTGAAACAGTAGCGCCACAAATGAAGACGCCGGAGAAATTCCTAGCGCTTCTCCGATTTGTCCATGACAAGGTGGGTTTGGGTTCTAGCGCACAAGCCATCGTTGACAAGGTCACATTCGAAGCCAATCAACAAGAGAATGCATATCAGCAGATTATAGAAGAATGGGAAGATAATTGCAGACGAATTGAAGTTGAAAATCAACCCATCCGTGAGAATAACAGAAAGCGAGCAGAGCAGATTGCCCTTTCAGAAGCTCAATATAATGAGGAGAAAGGCCGCTACGAAAGTGAAATGGAGAAGTATCGCAGAAACTTGGAAGCCGCAAAGACACTTCCGGAGGGAGTGCCGCCTCCTGTGATAACAGAGCCGGCTCGTCCAAAATCATTAGACCTTAGAATCGTTGAAGTGAATAACCAATACCCCGAAATGGAGGAGCTACCAGTTCCCGAGAAACCTGTGCCGCCGCCTGAAATGCAACACTACATCGAGCTACGGGACGTCCTAATAGAGAAGCTTGACAGTATGGATGTTGCTCAGGAAAGGATGGAACAAGTCTTTGCAGAGAGTTTGAAACAAATGTTCTCCGAAGCCTCCGCTGCATCAGCTGAATTGACTGTGGAGATCGGAGAGGACTTTCTCGAGTATCTGCGTAATTCGCAGATTCGCGGCTTAGGTAAATTGCTACCACGTGCTACAAGAGCCTATCTAAGGGATCCTAAGAGTCCCGGCCTCCTCTATTTAGTGACATACGAGCATAGTGGAAACGAGCTAATGGTGACAGTGGGTGATAACTACCTACGAAGTCATGGAGGTGCCTGAAGTGTCAAGTTCATGGATCATTAAGACCCGTCAAATGAGCGAGGCTGGAAAGGAGATAATCCTCCGTGAAGCTCTTGCCGCGCATCTGAGAAGTACCAGAGATCGACAAATATTCAACGAGATTCTCCCTGATCCTTGTCCGCTGGATGAGATTCTTGCAGCTTATGCCGCGTTCTACTTGCAGAGCTACCAGGGAGTCCGTTTGCATACCATTGAGGATACTCAAAATCTTAGCATTGAGGACCAAGAGAAGGTAGGCGAAGATACAAGGAAGCAACTGGAGAATGAGGTACATCACATTCTCGGCACCAAGCAACGCGAAGAAGTTGCCATTGGAAAGATACTCAGTCAATTCATAATCCGTTTCTGCGAGGAACTTGGAAATAGAAATCCCTCAGATGATGAAACCCTGAAAGGAACTGAGGACCTGATTAAGGAATACCTCGGTATGATTCCAAGTGAGTTTTCTCCAAATCATGATATCGACTTGCTCAATCAAATGACAGGATATGATGTGAAACTAAGAGAAGATCTCTATGCCAAGGCATCTGGGCTCAAAGAAACAGCTATGTCTCTTAGAGAAGAGGTTCTTCGTGAACATGATGCTGAAGTAATAGAGATTACTGTGCTGAAAGAGGGTCTGAAGAGAATCTGGGGTGCGCCTAAATATGCCAGTGCACATATCGTTGAATCGATGGTGTATCCTGCTACGATTCGTGATATAGCAAAGGATGTGGCAATTAGACTCTGTAAACCTTCTGATGAACTAGAAGTCATCAAGCGAGCTCACGAAATACGTCTGAATTTCCTCTCTGCGGTTGAGAAACTGATGACAGAATCCATTTCACTGGATGACTATGAAAAGCAATTGGTCGACAAGGTGTCTGATGATGTCGCTAAGGCAATTGAAGCAAATCCAACCAGAGCATTCAACCTACTCTCATATCTTGTGCAGATACCCTCTACTGATATTGCCGCAGCGCTTAGACGAAAGGGCTTGTCCGATCCTACTGATTTGGCCAAGGGTTTCAGAATCTCGGAGGAAGCAAAGTCAGAAGACAGCGCTACTGAAGCTCCGACTATTAGTGAGGTAGAGATGGATTACTTAGAGCGTTCACTCAAAGCCATAGACAAACTCGAAAACATCTTGGAACGACCTGTCAAGGGTGCGCTAAAGGCTCAGGGTCTCAGGGCATCAGAACTTGAGAAGTTCACCATCGAAACGCTGGCTAAGGACCGAGATTCGCTCATAGGCTATGAAGTGAAGGTCCTCGAGGTGCTCAAAGAAAAGACGCGAGTTCCATCTCCAGAAGATGTGAGGAGATTGCTTGAAGCGCGTGAGAAAGTAAAAAAAGGCGCTCTCAGCTCCATTGGTGTTTCCTCCTCATCAGATATTGTTCGTCACCGTCGTCATGGAGAAACAATCGAAGCCCTTCGGTTTGATCTGGTGTGGCATCTTACCTCAGGGATCCTCACAAACATATCACGCGTCGTGGAAACCTATATCCGTTCCAAGCAGGATCTCCTGCGAATCAAGGCATTACTCAAGAGTATCTATGAGAGTCCAGAAACTGACCTTCAAGCACTTAGGGAGGAAATCCTCATTGATTTAGCATCTACAAGAATCTATGAGTTGAAGACCATCTATCCTGACTTAAAAGCTCCTGACATCACCTCATGGATGCATGCTCGGCTCTCAAACAAAGATATGACTGCCGCCAAGACTGAGCTAGATAGCACTCCAAGTCCAGTCTTTGAGGGCGTTATTGATACAGAACTCGTAATGGATCAGTTGGACTTTGACAATTACGCAATAGCATATGACATCATGCATCGCTTCTTGAGGGCTGAACGTCGCAAGAAACTTGCTAAGGAAGAGTTTGCGCTTGAAGCGAAACTCGAGGAGCAGAAGGTTGCTGACAGCAAGAAAGCATCAATCGATGTACTGACTTGGATATACACAAAAAGCCAGACTGTCTTTCGAGCCATCGGAAGAGTGGGCGTTAAGGGTCTAGAATGGAATGCAAATGATGACTCGAAATGCGCAAATCTGTTGTCATATTATATACGTACAAGCAGAGGTCGGAAGATTTGCTCAGTTTGTGGCGAAACGCCTGCTGAAGGGAAATGTAAGACCCACGGAACAAGCAACATGATTCCCAGTAACGACACTGAGAACCTTGCTATATTTGTGATGAGGTCTATCACAGATATTAAACAAGGACTCATAGGATCTACTGCAAAGCCAATGACCCTGACAGAAGCGAGATCGATTGTAGAACGCGAGGTGAGGATTTTGCGCAGGAGTGGGAAGATAACAGGAAGGACGAATCTAAAGGAGCTAATGCCAGGAGACATAAACTACATATTTGGCCCTGCCATATCTCGTGTCATTGGCAGGTATTTCAATGAATCATTAGAATATGCAGCTCGGAGGGTTGATTTCGCATAAAGCTAGCCAGTGATGTTTTCCGTTATCCATCTTAGGTATTCCTGCGACCCTCCCTGTATTGGGATGCTGACAAACTCAGGCACATCATAGGAATGGTGTGCCCTAATCTCATTCCATAAGCTTTCCTGAAATGTGCGTTCAGTCTTGATGAATAAAATACTCTCTTCATCATCAACGACCTTCCCTTTCCATCTATAGATGCTCCTAATTGCAGGGACAATATTGACACATGCACACACCCTCGCCTCCACGAGTCTTTTTGCCAGAGCGGTAGCATCGCTGTTGGGACAAGTAGTAATCGCTAAGATGTACTCTGTCATGCATTTTACTGAGCTATACCTAGCCATAAATCCATGGAATTCTCTTCTAAGTAGGAAACGAATGTTATTAACCTGAAAAACCAAGACAACAACCGGATCCGAATATGAGATTGGAATCTCCCCGAAAAATCACCTTGTTCCTAATTGCTGTAACTCTTTTCGCGCCATATTTTCTAATAGAACAAAGCCTGCTTGGTGGAACAATCATCCGAATAGTGGCGCCATTATGGTCATTCGTGTCATACTTTGCAGCACCATTTGCATTTGAGTTTCCGTTTGGCCTTACAATTGACTATCTCCCATTTTGGGGAATGGGCTTGATAATCGCAGCACTAGCATATTCCTCAATGGCTAGAAACGAACTCACCAAGCTGGGATATGTTATTGTTGCATTCATCTTTCTTCTAATGCAGCTTGGGTATTTCATTGTCATTGGTTACATTACCAGCGGCGGCCCTCCAATCTCAATAACGCCCATTCCGATAGTGGCCCTACTAGCCTTATTGATGGCTCCTCTTATTTACAGATCCCAGCCTTCCCGCTGGGAGCCCGTTTCACGTTCCTGACAACTCACCTTTCCACTCAACAGTGAACAACCCTTAGTTTATATGCGAGATTCCTGCCACGCACAAGCAAGGGTGAAACTGTTGGGTAAGAGATTCGTTCCAAATGGAGTAATGCCTGCTCTAGTCACACCTTTCACCAAGGATGGAGATATCCTTGAGGATGGATTCAAGCAAGTGATTGACTTTACTATTGACAAAGGAGTGACTGGAGTAGTACCAGCTGGCACAACTGGCGAGTTTTCTTATCTGCGGACTGAGGAGCGAAAGAAGCTTCTCAGGCTTGCTATTGAGTTCGTTGATGGGAGAGTACCCATTATTGCAGGTACTGGCCAAAATAGTACAAGGGCGACTGTAACGCTCACTAGATATGCAGCTGATATTGGTTGTGATGCCGCACTAATCATCTCTCCATATTATCTTAGGCCTAGCGACAAGGGGTACTTCGACCATTATGCTGAGGTTTCTAGAAAGGCGGATCTACCAATTATCATGTATAATATCCCTCAATGCACCCTGGGTATTCTGAACTCCAATGTGGTTGAAGACCTGGCTGATCTTGATAATATTGTCGGAATAAAGGATAGTGGCGGGAACATCGGCCATACAGTTGAATTGATTCAGAAGTTGAAAGGTAAGATACCGGTCTTGATAGGACATGATGAGTGTTTCCTATCAGCGATAGCAGCTGGAGCAAGTGCTGCAATAATGGCTTCTGCCAATATCATACCTCATGTTTGGTTGAAGATTATGGAAAGCGTGAAGGCTGGCGATTTTGAAGAGGCTGCTCTACTACAGCAGAAAGCGCAGACTCTTGCCCGGATAGTAACCAGAAATGGTGGCGCCCCTCCCGTTAAAGCAGCTCTGAAGATGATTGGTATCAAAGCAGGACGAAGTAGGATGCCCCTAGATACAGGTGGGACCTTGACACTGGAGTTGAAAGAGGAAATTCGCCTCGAAT
>JBHLQK010000006.1:0-38551 GCA_048884925.1 Candidatus Thorarchaeota archaeon | reverse complement strand
CCCCAAGAGATACCTACAGCACCCACTCGGTTGTGGATATAATCAGCAATCTCTGCATAGTTGCCTCGCAGATTCCTCTTTGCAAAAATGGCTGCAATCTTGATAGCTGCTCCTGCAATATGAGAGTTAGCAACGCATGAACCAACGTTCACAACGCCTCCAGCGTCAAACTCTCCATGTCTCCGCTCATAGATGGATTGACCGTTCTCATCCTTGACATGACCTGCTGATATCGCTGCACAGCCGGAGGTCACAATGATATACCGGCGCTTTGCAAACTCCTCAGCCATGTCATGAACAGCCTTCCCACCGCCTGGGTAGTTTGCGCATCCAACATGTGCGATGACACCAGGAATCTCGCCAAATACTATTGGCTGTCCTACTCGTCGGATCTCTGTGTCTTGAATTGCTCCTCGTCCTGTACGCACAATATGAGTTTCGTTCCTGCAATCCTCTTCAGAAACAGCTACCATCCAGCTGTGTAATTCGTAATCATTAGGACATGCTGACTCGCATCGAGCACATCCAATGCAGTTCTTGTATACATCTCTGAGCGGCTGCATGTTCCCAGTCTGAGCGGCTAGAACAGCATCCATCACGTTCTGATCGTTTGGACAGGATCTAATGCATTCACTGCACTTCGTACATTCCTCGGCCATCTTCTGAATCTGCTTAGCAGATGGGAAGAACTTCATCTTACGGCGCTGTGGCTTGAGTGCAATAGCGACCTTCGCTGCAACCTCACCGACTTTATGTTCATCACCGATGTATGCGCCAGGAATCTTGAATCCAACCAGCTCCTCAACAATCGAGGCGACTGAGTCATCAGTGCGGTCTGGTAGACCCATCAACGCCTTGTCACTGGTCGAGATAACAGGTGACTTGACCTTCTGTGCCTCCTGTACAACATCAGTCCTGACGCACTGTTCATCCACCACAACAACATCAGCTCTTCCACTTCGGATGAACCGAAGCTGCCATGAGATTGGTCCAATGACCTTGGCTTTGGGATCACGACGTGTAATGTCCCAGGCAGTGCAGCACATGCCTCCAACCTCAACTTGATCGTTGATTCGTTTCTCGGTAATGTAGTCAGTAATAGCCGCGGCTGGCACAATATTGTGGCCTATAGTGAGAATGATTGCCTTATTTGTGTCCATCATCCCTATACCTGACTCAACAAGTGGTGCATCAGGATCAGCTTGAGGCATACCAAGCGTGGAAACCTGAGCGAGATCTGCGATCTCCATACTCAACTGGTCAACCATCCCGGCGTGGAAGACCTTACTCTCAAAGTCCATCCAGCTGCCTTCTTGACCTGTTGCTGTTGCTGAAAGGGTGTGAGCCAGTTGAGACTCACAGTAATCAAGAATCAGACTTGCATCCTCTAAAGTACGAGGACGCATCCCGGTTACTAAACGTGAAACCGGAGCATGTATCTCAGTTCCTGGTCCCTGTATAAGCTCAGTTCGGGGGCCGAATTCCTCAATTAGATGGTCTACAAGATGTCTTGAGTGAGCAAGGTGTGCTGAGCATCCTATATTTGCTGCAGCGAGCACAATCCTGCCCTGCTGGCCTTTGAGGTCCAATCCGCACGCTCCACGCTTATCGCCTGATAGGTCGCATTTACCCATCGTACAAAGACAACAGACCTGACAATATGGCATGTAGCTGGGTTGATACTTTGTGAGAATCTTATGGTCCCATGAACGAAGGGTCGTTGGGCCGGGCATTGGGGTTGGACCCATCGGCTCGTCCCACTCATCGTCCACTATCTGACCGATTCTGACCTCAAGGCCTTTGAAGACGCCGAGACCGGTCCTAGCTTCATCAGCTTTGAAGTGTGCTTTCTTCTTCATGGTTCATACAAACCCTGTGGCTAATATGCTGGCCTGATAAAAAGGAGCATAATAAGCTTATGAATCAGCAACGGTTTTTCGTCTAAGCTATTAGAATCAATCGTTAACCATACGAACATTGTTTGTTTCAGTAAATCATATGATATTGGCTAATACATTCATGGTGTAACCTAAATGATTGGGGTTCATTCTCTAAACTCATCAAGAAGCCGAGATTTTATCTCCCGTATGGCTGCCATTCCAGGCGAATTTGGATCGAGGTCAATTGGAGCTATGCCTTTTCGATCTGCAGTCTTTATCGATTCATCGAGCGGGACTATGCCTAACAGGGGTATGCCTTCAGCCTCAACCCTCTCTCTGATCATCGCTTCATCCTCAGTACCAGCGACCTTGTTTCCAACAGCCAAGATGCGACCTACATTGATGTCCATGGCTAGCTGTTTTATCTTGGAAAGAATACTCAAAGACCTTCGGCCAGGTTCTGCAACAACGATAAGCGCGTCCATCCCAGTGGTAGTGCCTCTACCCAAGTTTTCCACTCCAGCATCCATATCCATTACAAACGCCTCATCACTCCCCAAAACGAGGAAACGCATCAGTGCCTTGAGAAGCGTTGCAGAAGGGCACATGCATCCTGACCCGCCCATTTCGACTGTGCCAGCGACTAGCAGACTGACATTATCAGGACCTTCGACAGCGAATCGCTCACTCAAATCATCCACCTGAGGATTCAGTTTGAAGACCTCCTTGTATGACCCTGCGCCTGATATCTCCATTCTTTCCTTGAGCAACTCTTCGTTCTCTGTCAATGGGACTATTTTCGCAGCTACCTCATAAGGAATCCCAATGGCTGACCACAGTGTGTAGCTTGGATCTGCATCAACAGCTAAGATATTCAGACCATCCTGACCCAAGAGTCTGGCAAGTGTACCTGCCACAGTAGTTTTCCCCACTCCTCCTTTTCCAGCCACAGCAATCTTCATTCTTTAGCTCATCTCCTTTCTGACTAATTCCAATAATTGCGACACAACATCATGTTCAGCAAGGCACTCTTTCTTTTGGGCGTTCCACTGCTTCAATCCAATCTCAACAAAGTCAAGTCGATTCAATGTACCAATTCCCATCACTATATCATCTGTTGTATAGATTGATACTCTTGCCTTGCTTCCAGTGATTCCAGGAGGGCCAATGTAAACTATTGGGACTCGAGAAAGAGCTTTGGATGCCGTTCCAGGCAGTTCTACCAAGGCGTCGTCACCAACAATTAGAGCCACATCGAATTCACCTGCCGCAATATTACTAATGGAAGCGCTGCTTCTCTCTGGACTAACAGACTTGGTCACACCCATAATATTGCACTCAGGTGCCATTGGTAGAGCATATGCTTGCTTTCCAGTCCCTCTTACGGCTTCAACAAATGCGTGAAGGGCAGATAGGTTTGCACTGGCACTTCCAGAGTTGATAACCCCACTGCCATAGAAGATTACAGTACAATCCACCTTCTGGATGTTTCTAGCCAGTCCAATGAGCTCTTGTGGAGTAATGCCAGCCACATCTCCTTTAATCGAAGCAGTCCCTGAAATCTCTGAGGCTAATGCCTCTAGAATTTCTGAATCCCGGCCTGGCGGAATGATGAGCCTATGATTTGCCATCTTCATAGTTTCAGTGTTTCGAACGTCGACTACTCCAATTGTCCTACTCTCAATCCCCTCTGGGATGTTCTCACCTCTCGGCAAAACAGCAAACCTACTGGGATGTCGATGGCAGCTCTCGGTGGGATCTGAGCCCCAGTAGATGATGAGTTCCCCGTTATTTCGAACATAATCCAAGTCTATGCCAAGACCCATAGAATGAATCTCGTGACTCAGAGCTTGATTCACGCCTAGACTAGCTGGAGTATCAATGGTTCCTCCAAGTATTTTAGCTAGTTCCAAGCCCATTGCGATTGTTTCGTTGGTTGATCGAGACCAGCCATATAGGATGGATTTCTCTGAGGATAGCAGAATTCTTGCTGCTTTCTCCAAGGCATCAGCTATAGAAAACGTTGTTTCCCTTCCATCCTCTCTAGCAATAGCTTTGGGACTTCCGACTTCTAATGTTGATAGCAGATGTTGATGGCCTAGTCTACAGAGACCCAACGAATTAGCCTCCCTCTCAGTCACCTCTGCAGCTACATCATCACAAAGTAGTGAGCATCCATTGCAGACAATATCCTCCATATCTTCACCTACCAGATTTCTATGGCATCAGTGCAGCAGTATTGTTCACAGACTCTACAGTTGAGACGATCTGGCGGAAATCTTCTGCATTTCTCCAGATTGATTATCTTGGATATCCCATTCTCAACGATGAATACTGTTTCTCTGCTCCTTCCAGCTTTGCCTTCACTTGTGGAGGGCTCTACTGCGACATCCACTGGACAGACAACAACGCAATTCCCACAGCCCGTACATTTTGTATCGTCAAGTTTTATTCCTGTCTCTTCAGCTGACTGCATTGGAGCAACTAGATCCCTTAGCTTCTGGAGGTTCTTCTCAAATCCCTCCTCAAGGAGAGGTGGGCAATCATCTGGCAGAACATCTCCAAGTGCCATCTTTGTAGCAAACGCCATGCAAGTCTTGGGCTCGCATAATCGGCAGTTTGTCTTCGGTAATAGATTGTAGAGTTCCATGGGACTGAGTTTCAAATCATCAAATCTCCAATGGGCTTGCCTGCTAGTAAGTCCGCTTTTCGTAGAGGCAGATTTCCGCTTTATATAAAAGAATGATGTGGTGGGTGCAGATAGTGCCCTACTCACCTGAAACAGAAAGGAATGGACCATTTTCTATTGATAATCTCTTCTTCTTTTTCGTAACCAAATCGCGATTTCATGTCCGATATCGAAAATGATAGAAAACGAACATAATTGGACAGTATTTGGCCCATAAAGAGACATACTGTCGATTGGGTGTTTGTTTCAACACTGGTTGAAGTTATTAACGAATTAGTGTATAATATACGTGAGGATCGGTCGCGCAATACTTGGATTCCGAATCAGATTGGCTGCCTCCATTAAGTCTGTCAATCTTTTCGGACTTTATTGCCCGGCGGCCAATTTGATAACGATGCATCGCTTCTGCGACTAATCCTCAATGGTGAATGCCGGGTGATAGAGAATGATCAGGATCAAAATTGCGAGCATTTCGGTTTCGGAATCGATTGAGAGGAAGCCTCCTGAAAATCTTGCCAAGTCGATACTGCGATTTGACAAACAATATGATGCATTCATTGTGCGGGCGGATCTGTTTCAGATACGGACTGCAGTACATCACGTCCTCTTCGATTTTGCCACCTCAGCTTTCTCGAAAACAGGTACTCCTATGGAGAATCTGAGCATTGAAACAGGGGACTATATGGTTTTCAAGGAGAATACTCCAACATGCCCATCTATTGTTATAGCAATTAGACTCAGTAAGTCCTCCTGGTGCATTCTTTGTGGCACTGATTGTGGACCCAGAAAATGTGATGAGCTTCTTGCCATGAAATGTTCCCGATTAGAATTCCAGAATCTGAGGATCCTCAAAGATGCATTATGCGCTGGTTCAAGTTATGACTCATTGAAAATTCCCTCAGGATGGAGATCATCACTCATTCTAAATCAAGCAAACCCGGAGTCGATAATAGACGAAATCACTAGGAGGTGTGTAGCATAGTGTCGATTGATACTCTACCAATTAATAATGAAAGCACTCTCGATGAGATAAAAGAGAACCAAAGAAGAGAATCCACGCGAAAAACCCCCTCATTCCGAACTATAACCATCAAGGTGATTGTGCCAGGAAGGGCCAAACATCACTCAATTAGTGATATGGAATTGATGCTCGTTTCCCTTAGAAATGCAATGTCAGTATGCGCCATCTATACCAACAAAGTAGAGAGAGCACTTCAAAAATGCCACCCAGATTAGGCGAACTTCGTATTTGAGAGAGGGGACTAGACTTGGTTGCAGATGCACGAAATGCAAGTGATTTGAGTTCGGCAGAAATTGCGTTAATATCAACGATTGAAGTGAGAATGCAAGGAACGGAAGGGTGCATCCTTTGTGGCTTATGCACAGAACTTTGCCCTTGGGATGCACCCGTTATTGTAGAGAGAGAGCTCATAGTGAGACAGGATAGATGCCGTGGCTGTGGCGTCTGCGTTTCAGCTTGCCCCAAAAGGGCCATCGATATGAAAGTCTATGGCACAGAGGATCTGGTTGAGCTCATTGCGCATGTGCTACAAGAGGAAGACTCAGCTAGATATCCGCACACCGTATACGACTCGTTGAATGAAGTTGAAGATGCGCTATTGCGCATAGAGAGAATACTGTCACACAGAGCCCTTGATAGCGATGTTGAAGGAATGGTAAAGACTCTGAAGATGATTATAGAACGTATTCTAAGAACCCAAATGAGGATTAAGAAAGAAGCGCTTGTAAACGACGAAGCCTAGCCTGTTTCTTATTTGTCGGACCTGATAGAGAGGCTTCATCTTTTTGTATCCCTATGCTCACACTTATACCCAAACAGAAAAATCTCATCAGGTTGACGAAACTTGGTAACACAAACAGTCAGATAATACCCTGCTTAGAAACACGTGATATACCTAGGTGAGCATAGTGAGCCGCAAGAAGAAAGGCAAGCAAACGAAAGAGAAAAGCACTGACAAGACTGCAGTCTATCTCTGCCGATGCGGCTCAAACATTGCAGACACCATAGATGTTGACTCATTGAGAGCCAGATATGAGTCCAAAGGAATCTCTCTTGTAGAGGTGAATGATCATCTTTGTTCAGAGCAAGGAGTTTTCGATCTGATTAATTCCATCAAGAAAAGCAAGGTGGATAAAGCTGTCATTGCTGCATGTTCTCCCTTGCTTCACAGGGAGCTGTTCTCTGATGCTGTTAAAGATGCAGGACTAAATCCAGGACACCTCCATATGGCAAACATCAGAGAGCAATGCAGCTGGGTCCACTATGACGACCCAGAAGTGGCAACTGCAAAGGCCGCAGCCATTATAGACACTGGACTCGCTGAAGTGGGTGGATCCTATCCGACCACAACACATGAGGTGCCAGTGACTCAGAAAGCTTTAGTGATTGGCGGAGGCGTTGCAGGCCTAACAACTGCACTGGAACTTGCTGATTCTGGTATAAGCACTGTTGTTGTGGAGAGAGAGGGGTTCTTAGGAGGCCATATGGCAAAGTGGGACAAGCTTTTCCCTACATTTGACTGCGGCATCTGTATTCTTGGTCCTCTAATGGCGAGAGTCGCAAGACATCCGAATATCCAAACATCACCCCTGACTGACATCATTGATGTAAGAGGCGCGGTTGGTAATTACAAAGTGACTCTGAGAAAGCGACCCCGTTATGTCGATTTGGAATCCTGTACAGGATGCAACAAATGTATCGAGGTATGTCCTGTTGAGGTCCCTGACGAATACAACTACGGTCTTGGCAAAAGAAAAGCCATGGTAAGGCCATTGCTTGATCTGGTGCCACTTGCACCGTATATCGACATGCAGAATTGTGTTATGTGCCAGTCTTGTGCAGGAGTATGTGAGCCGAAGTCCCTTCGATATGAGGAAGAGGCGTCTACTGAAACGATCACTGTTGGCGCAATTGTTGCAGCAACAGGATTCATGCCATTCGACCCGAGGATAGTCGAGGAGTTTGGATACGGAGAGAACCCTGACGTCATCACGTCATTGGAACTTGAGAGGCTATTGAACCCAAGTGGCCCAAGTGGTGGAAAGCTTGTCAGGCCATCGAATGGCGAAGTGCCCAAGAGAATTGTATTCTTGCCTTGCGTAGGTAGTCGTTCTGAGCGCTTTGGTCGGCCTTATTGTAGTCGTGTCTGTTGTACAGCTTCCGTCAAGGAGGTAGTTCAGATAAAGCAGCAGATTCATGATGCCGAGGCTTTTGTGTTTCATTCCGACATGCGGACTTTCGGCAAAGGACATGAAGAACTTCAGATCCGTGCAGCCAAGGAGTATAAGGTGAATTTCATCCGTGGTGCAGTTGGCGAGGTTGTTCTAGACCCAGTGACTGGACAGACAAGCATCAGGGCCGAGGACACTATGCTCCGACGACAATTGGAGTTGGATGTGGACCTTGTCGTCCTCATGGTCGGAATGGATGCTGAGCCAAGTAATATTGCTCTTTCAAGATTGCTCAAGGTTCCGCTGGATGAGAACGGATTCTTCCTGGAACAACATCCCAAGCTAGGACCAAGCACAACAGCAACTAAAGGGGTATTTCTATCGGGTGTGACTCAAGGTCCAAAGGACATCTCAGATACTGTGGCTCACGCTGGGCTTGCAGCTTCAAAGGTCAAGACATTGCTCAATAGTGGAACGGTGATAACTGAGGCTTGTGTTCCATCCTTTGATCCCTCCCTCTGTATTAGTTGTCGCCTATGCGAACAGAATTGCACTCCTGATGCAATAACATTCAATGATGACAAGCATCCTTCAATTAATATGGCTGCCTGCAGAGGCTGTGGATCATGTGCGGCTGCGTGCCCATCTGGAGCCTTGGATCTCCCTTGTCTTACAAATGAACAGCTTTTAAGCGCCACAAAGGCTGCAGTCGAGAGCAATCCTCTGAAGCCTGCTATTGTTGGATATTTGTGCCGCTGGTGTGCCTATGGGGCTGCTGATAGAGCAGGGACTGCTCGGATTACCTATCCACCCAACATGATTCCGATACAAGTCCCATGTACCGGACGCCTGAACGTGGAAACTGTGATGACTGCATTTGCAGAGGGTGCTGATGGTGTGGCAGTTATGGGATGTTACATTCAAGATTGTCATTATCGATCCGGAGCAAGATATGCCCAAAATAGGATGAGCAAGATAAGAGAGCTACTTAGAGCTGCTGGAATCGATGGAGGACGCCTTTACTTTGGTAGTGCTTCAGCCTCTGAAGCTGATAGTTTCGCTGAGCAGGTAACGAGGTTTGTTAATAGAGTGACACGCATGGGACCATTGGGAAGAGAGATGATGGACAAACCTATGATCGAGCCAGTTCCAGATGTGAAAGAAGCAGTTGGAGGCTAAGCCAATGGAGCGCCGAAGAGTCACTGTCGGTGAGAAGCCGGTCGTTTCCATGGATATTGAAGACGGCAAGGTCAAATTTGGCTGGAAGACATCTCTGCTCAGAAAAACGCTTGACCATGTGATTGACAAATGCGTGGGTTGCAGTCTATGCCTGCCTTGTCCTTGGGAGGCAATCACCCTAGGACCAGTTCAAGAAACAGCGGCTGGTAGGATTGAAGGAGCCCCACTCGTGAATGTCGACCCTGAGCTCTGCACCTTTTGCGGACTCTGCGACTCTTCATGCATTTTCAAGGCTTTTGAAGCAAAATATGAGGGGGAGGGTGCGATTAATGATTTCATTAACATCGACGGAGTCCATTCAATTGACGAGGATAAATGTGCACCTTGTCTGCTGTGCGAGAAAGTCTGCCCAACTGGTTCACTGGATGCAGAAGTCAAGATCGACTGGAAGAAAGACCTAGTCAAGTACGAGGGGGAGGAATCAGCCGAGGGCACAATAAAAATTGACGAGGACAAGTGTTCACTTTGTGGACTGTGTGAACTCCTTTGTCCGGAAGCGATCAAGATTTACTGGTTAGAGTCGGCTGAACCACCTGATTTCAGACCTGCAGTTAGTATCAGGGCAATCGATGAGGAATGTGATTATTGCGGACTCTGCGCGAAGATTTGTCCAGATGAGGCAATAACCGTCGAATGCACTAGGTCCAGCTCTAGGACCATTAAGGATCCGACTATATCAGGCGAATTGCGGCACAATGATGATACCTGCGTAAAGTGCGGTCTATGTGCAGAAGTGTGCCCATATGATGCACTGGAGGTAACAAAGCCGTTCTCGGGAGAGGTCGTCGTAGTAAGACGTGACAAGTGTGATCCAGTTGGATGTCATAACTGTTTCAACATATGCCCAGTCAAAGCAATCTACCCCACAGGGACTGATGAGAAGATTAGAATCACAGACAACTGCGTGTATTGTGGTGCATGTGACCATTCCTGCCCATATGATGTGCTTGAAACAAAACGTGAAGGCTATAATGTTGAGGAGCTTGAGAAGGTTCGTGAGTGGGAGAGGGCCAGAAGGCTGTTCTTTGAAGCAGTAATTGGCAAGGACCCACCCAAGAGCGGGCTCTTTGAAAGGGAAATAACCGTCCTGGCTGCTGAGCGAGCACGAGTAAACATACGAGAGGGACAGGGGTGGGAATCAGAAGATGGCGTCCGCGAGAAGGCTATGAAGGTCGCTCAGCGTGCACGCGACATGCTCAAATCTAGCCCCAGATTAACCCTGCAAGTAGAGCGGGGTCAAATGGAAAAGGTCGTTGAGAAAATCAAGGGCCCTCCAAAAGAGAGTCAAGAGAAGTGACTTTTTCTTCCGTCTTTGTTGCTGTAACCTGAATTCCATGCATTTTTGGGGGTGAACCATCGGTAGGTACTGCTACAAGAGAAAGAGCCCAAGGCCCACGAGGCACAGATGCCACACCATTCTCAAGCCGTTCATCTACAAAACCACCTACAACGACTTGACCTGCCTTCGACTTGATTTTGACAGAACCTCCCTCTTTGATGCCCAGCTTTTGAAAATCGCTCTTACTGAAAGACGCTCTTGCGGCGAGGTCTTGATATTCTTTGGAACTCTTGTCCCTCTCAGCCTCAATGTCAACCTCAAAAGAGTGAGCTATCACCAATTTCAAGTCAAGATGTGGAAAGAGAAAATCACCCAATGCCATGTCTGCTTCGCCTAGAGTTTAAATCAGTTAGGTCAGACCGCCCGCTTCTAGGATTTTAATAGCTAGTTCGAGGAAAGACGCTTCAACGTTTTGGCCAGTCTTTGCAGAGGTTTCAAGAAAGCTTGTATGAACGCCTCGGTCGGCAATGCGCCTTGCCAAAGCTTCTCCCTCCGCTGTGGTCACAATTGTCTGCTGCATAACAGGATTGTCCTTGAATTGCTCTCTGAGGTCAATCTTATTGCCTATCAGAACGATAGGAATTTTCTTTCCTGCATTGTTCCAGCACTCGTCAAGCCAATTCTCGATATTGTCATAGGAGGACCGTTCCACAGTAGAGTAAACAGCCAGGGCACCTTGAGCGCCCCTATAGAATGTAGATCGTACATTCTTGAAGTGCTCTTGCCCAGCAAGATCCCAAATCTGAATGCTGACATCATGTCCTCCCTCAAGGCTCATCTTCTTTACTGCAAAGTCAGCACCGATGGTGATCATGTAATTAGCTCTAAAGCCCTCACCCATGTACTGGCGCCTGAGACTTGTCTTTCCGACAGATCCGTCGCCCATCAAGATCACTTTGAAGAGTGCTGTGACCATCTATAGACCTCTCCGTCCCCATGTCGGTGACTTAGGCGGTATTTTACGTTTGTGCTATTTGAGTCTATGCTGAACAGCTCCGCGTGTATTTTGAGAGTATTCTGAGGTTAAATTGCGAACTCACCGTTGGATAAAATGCATTCACCATCGATGGTGACAGTGGGATTTTCAATCAGGAAATCCCAATGGAGTGAGCATTCATTGGTACCTCCAAGCCATATATTCTCACCAATAGCAACATGGCAAGTTCCATAGGCTTTCTCAGTAGCAAGTAGCATATCGCCGCATGGATTGGTGCCAAATGCAAATTCAGCTATTGAGTAAGGATTTCCAGTCGCTTTCTCAAGCCGAGGCTTTACGAATTCGAATCCCTCTTCTGCTGAAATCTCAGCTTTTCCTTGTTTCCCAAACTCAATTCTCCAGTCCCTTACAAGGCTACCAGGAAGACTCTTGGGAAACATCACACCACGAGCACTATCTTCGATTGGCGCAACAAAGACCTCTCCAACTGGAAGATTGTGAATGTAGGGAGTGATTGACGACGAACGAGAATCTGGTTGACCATCATCATTGACCCAGTATCTGCCATCTGCATCTAGTTTCAGGTCAGTCCCATTTGGACATGTCAAGTGAATCACACCGCCGCTTTCTACTCTATTGATTATCCTTTTGCCAAGTTCTGTCAAAGCCGCATAGTCAATGTCCAGACTATCTAGAAACATCTCTTGCACTTCCTCATACGATTTTGATAATGCCTCAGCTTGTTCTAATGAGGGATCTAGAAACGCAACCGCATGAGTAGAGGTTTCCAAACATCGATTGAATACATCATCAAATGACCACTTGCTTCGCTTTTGTATCTCTAACATGCGGTCTCTGAGATGAGGCTCTTGGAACAACGATGAATCGTGTCTGCTTCCAGTCATGAGTATGTACCAATCTGCAGCGTCTATCAATGCCTTTGTGAGACGTGGTTCACGTTCAAAGGACTCGATTGGTGCATGCTCTACCCGTGCGTTTCCAATAAAGTCGCCTTGGCTCCTTACGAGAGTTTCGATTCCACGAACCTCACACTCCGCGGCGAATGCGTAAGCAAGGTCAAGATTCTGGAGTCCTGCAGCAAAAGCGACCACTTCACCTTGCTGGATAGGTAATGCATTGTCCATCACCTTTCTAGCCACATCTTGAAGCTGTTTTGAAACCTCAATCATATGCAATCGTATTTTCCATGGCGAAGGGTTCCTCTTATCTTCTCTGACAGTCATTAGTTATTTCGAACCTCACGTGACAGGCAACCTGGAATTGTCACATATGAAAAGAAAGAAGTGCAAATCAAACACAAGTTCCGTGACCTGCAATGGCGGACGATATTCTAGAGTATTGGATGGCTGAAGCGCGCGAACTCGCTGCAAAGTTCAATGTTGATGATTTCGATAAAAGCTCGGCGTTCTGGAACTGGGACAATTTCGGGGAGGAGATTGTAAAGCTGAAGAAAGTCTTGGACCTGAAGGAGAGTTATTTGGACATTCTTAGTCTTCGGGTTGACTTCGAAACAGGGAAGACTGAGGATTTATTGACTGGCAAGGAGTTTCATACCAGTCGATTAATTCCCCACCTCTACTACTATACAAAGGCAAAAGACGTGGGAATTGCTGGCGAGTGGTCAAAATACAATGCACTTCAGGGATCGTGGGCGTGCAGATACTCCTTTGACGAGGAAGATGTCAAGGCACTGACATCTGTTTTTGTGGAGAAGAAAGATAAGCTCTTCGAAACTCTAGAGCGCCTTGGAGCGAAAAGGGTGGACCATGGAGATGCGGGATTTGAGTTGGAGTTTATGCCAAAGGTGAAGGTCCTGCTGATATTCGATGAGGCGGACGAGGAGTTCCCAGCCAACGTTCGCTTGTTGTACGATAAGAACTCCATCTACTACCAGCCCCACGAGATGCTTGGGAACATTAGCTGGTTCTTAGCTTCTCGAGTGTTCAAAGCTCTAGCATAATGATTAGCTATCGGATTTGTCCTGTTTAGCAAACAGGTTTCTAGTCCTTGAGAGCAGGACATAATCCACGGGAATACGGATTTCATCATTAGAATGATTCTTCTTTATTCGCATCTTTCGTTTTCTCTTATGTCTGGTAGTGGATTTCAGCCAACCCGACACCAAATATCCATCTAGAATTAAAGCTGTGAATGATAGAAGCAAGAACCAGGAGTTAGTGGTAAGAACGTCTATGTTGTTGGAAACCGTATAGGAAGAATCAACGATCTCTAGACGGACAGTGGTATCGATTCTAGGAGTGATTAGGATAAAGACTGACTGCCCCTGTGAGGATTCTTCTAGTGTGAACGCTCCATGGTAGCTGGTTCGATCGCTTAGAAGGTGTGTGACCCTCTCACTCTCAACCCAACTTTCAACTCTTATTCTCGCTTGGAATTCTGAGAATATCTCCATAACAACCCAAACACCCGTATCAACCCATAAGTAATACCCCAGGAAGTTACCTTCCTCGAGATATCCTTCAAACAGAGTCTGCGGTGGAAGATCGTATGTAGTGATAGGAAGGGATACAATTGTTGTGGTAATCAGAACTGAAGAGGAAAGGAGAATAGCTAGTATTTTGAATCCATCAGATCTTCGAATTCGAATCATGGTCCTAGCTCGGAAAGGCAATTTCGTTCACAGGAATATATGGGGGTGTTTGATGTTATCTGTTACGACAGGGCAAGCAATGTGTCGAGTTTTTACTTTCGGAAATCAGTCCCCCTCAGTGGAGTTTCTTTGAAAGGACATGAATTACCCACAAAAACCACAACGAACGGGGTTCTAGTAATCTGGCCTGACTAGTCAAAAAGACCGCCCATCATCACACCGAACAACACGCCATTGATAGGGATGAAGCATGGGAAGAACTGCTCGAACGTTTAGAGAACAGATTAGGATAGAGGAGTCCAAGTGGAATGGATTCCGAAGGGTGCTAACGCCACAAGAACGAGAAGTGCTTGATTACATCTTCGACAGTGCCCGAGAATATGCCGATGCTGGAACGATGATAGTCACTCCGCGTGTACTAGAGGTCGCCTTTGTGTCCATGTTTCTCAATATGCGCAGCGAGATTGATGGTCTCCGTCAGAAAGTCGCTGAGTTAGAGAAGAATGCATAGGAGAGGGGAGCCCGATGAAACAAGTCGGATGGCTCCTTGATGCCACTGTCGACTACAACAATCAGGCTCTGACACTGTGGATCAAGGCCAGTGGAAAGACCCGTGGTTATGTTTACAGAGGTTTCCATCCCTCGGTCTTTGTCAGCCGTGAGAAGAAGAGAGGCCTTGACTGGAATTATGATGACATCCTCAAGGCAGTACGTGCACATCCCAAGGTGACTAAGATGGCGTTCACTCACAAGCGTGTCAGTGTCTATGACCAGGAGAAGAGTCGCGTATTAGAGGTCTCCACCACACCAGAAGCTCACTGGGAAGTGGCACAGGACCTAGAGCGGCTTCCTGGTGTCACCGTCTTTCATGGAGACATCGACCCTGTGCATCAATTCTTCATCCACGAAGACATCTTCCCATTCGGCAAGGTCATCTTTGAGTCAGAGGGAACCAATGTCACTGCGATACGATGTATCGACAGACGAGGGGACTCTGACTATGAGCTGCCAGACCTAGAGGAGATAGGTTTTGAGGTATTCATTGACGCTAGACGGGTCTTCCCCAGAATAGAGGACAAGATTCACCACATTGACGTATATCACAAGGGGCTCACCATTCGAATTGAGGGCGAGAGTGAGAGAGAGATTCTACAGGAGTTTCAAAGGACCATTGACGGAATTGACCCAGATGTGATAGTCACCAGAGATGGTGATGCGACCCTATTCAGATACCTGACGTTGCGAGCAAAGCTGAATGACGTGCAGCTTGTCATGTCACGGGACGGGTCACCCCTGAATGTCAAGAAGAAAGAGGCCAAGTCGTTCTGGGTGTATAATCAGGTCTTCTTCCGATCTGGCAACCAAGTCATGTTCAACGGTAGAATCCACATTGATAGGATGCAGAGCTTCTACTACTCACCCACAGGTCTTGAGGGGGTGATGGAGGGCTGTAGACTCGCATATGCAAGACCACAGAGAGCATCGCGGATGTCAATTGGCACAATCAATGCGGCTGTCCAGTACTACAACGCCTTCAAGATGGGGATCCTGATACCACCAGTGAAGAAGAACCCCGAGTTTCTGAAGACCATAAACGACCTTGCTTCCATCGATAGGGGAGGCCTCATCCTTCAGCCAAAGCCGGACATCTACGAGAACATCGCAGAGTGTGACTTCTCATCCATGTATCCAACGCTGATGGTGACACGGAACATAAGTCCGGAGACCATCTGCACAGTTGAAGATTGTCCGGACTGCCCCGAGTACTGCGTCAATGTACCCGAGGTTCCAATCCGTATATGTCAGCGAAAGAGAGGGATTGTGGCTCGGTCACTGGAACTAGTATTGGAGAAACGTGAGGCCTTTACACAGTTGATAGAGCGAGGTCACGAAGCCAAGAGGTATGAACGTATGCAGAACACACTCAAGGGCATACTGGTGTCATGCTTCGGATACCTGGGCTTCAAGAACGCTAGGTTTGGAAGAGTAGAGGCACACACAGCAGTCACTGGACTGGCACGAGATGTACTCCTGCAGACGCAAGACATTGGGGAGGACATGGGCCTTGAACTGATACATGGCATAGTCGACTCAGTCTGGCTCAGGTCCTCAGGAAGACCTGACTATGACGTACTTCAGGAGTTCTGCAGGCGTGTCACGGAAACGGTGGACATCAAGATGTCTCTTAAGGGGATATTCAAGTGGATGGTAATCCCTTCATCACGGCTTCATCCATCTATCGCACCATTGAATCGGTACTATGGCGTCTACACCAACGGGGGCATCAAGACACGAGGCATAGAAACTAGACGACGTGATACCTGTTTGTATGTGGGAGACTGTCAGACTTCAATGATCAAGATATTCGCTCGGGCGCTGAACAAGGCAGAATTCATTGAGAAAATACCAGAGGCGCACTTGGTGTGTCAGGAGTTCATTGAGAGGCTCTATAGAGGAGATGTTGACATCAGGGACTTGGTCCTACACAATCGTCTAACACGTGCGCCACATGAGTATCGTGCCACATCAAGAGCAGCGATAGTTGCTCAACAGCTTGTGGAGAGCGGTCGAGAATTGCACGCGGGGCAAAAAGTACGGTATGTTCTTGTGAGTGCTGACTCAGAGAGCCCTCTGCGTCGTGTCAGGGCACTAGAGTTGTTCGATGATGCGACGCGATACGATCCGAAGGCGTATGCAGACCTCTGTTTCAGAGCATTTGAGAATCTGATACCTAACCAGTATCTTGACGAACAGGACTTGCCTTCAAAGGAAGATGTACTTGCCCATGCACCAAAGCACGGATGAAAGATTATTCGGTAATTGCGTGAGCCTGCATGGCAATTCGAGGTTTGAGCTCACGTACTGGAATTCCGGTTTCCTTTGAAACCTTCATGACATCATCGGCCTCGGGCTTGATATTGATGATGCCCCCGTCAATGCCTCGAGAGACCTTCACACGAACCATGAATTCCATACCCTCGATCTCCATCTTGCATACGATGGTTTCTCTAGCGGCTTTAAGTCGGTCCCACGTCGCGTATCGAATTCCAAGGGTTCCAAGATGTTTAATCATAATCTCTGCGATACTCTTCAGACCGGATTTAGCCGCTATCACTTTGACTACGTAAGCAGGACGATTCTTCTTACCATATGCGGGAATCATCACGACGTCATAGGCCAAGCCCCCGGACAAGAGGGTATCGAACAACGTTCCCATAACCTCGCCATCAATGTCATCAACATTGGTCTCGATGACGATTACTTCATCCGCGTTCCACGAATCAATCATTCCAGTTCGATCCTCCTTTGTCGTTGTTGGCGCATCCTTTTTCTTTGCAGGCTCCTTCTTGGCTTGTGCTTTTTTGGACGGCTTCTCTGCTTCAACCTTATATCCATCTGCAAATTCGCCCAGAACGATTCTCATTCTGTTGGGTACATCACCCAAGTCACGAGATCCAAATCCAATCCCCTGATGTTTGATCATGAACCCCTCTGATGTTTCCACAAAATCTGATGCTAGAGTAGCAAGAAGAGCTGCACCTGTTGGTGTAAGAACTTCTGTCTTGGCCTCCCCCATAATGAATGGAACCTCGTTTGTGATCAGGATTTCAGCTACAGCTGGAACAGGCACTTCGAGAGGCCCATGTTCTGTCTGAATCGTTCCACTCCCGACAGCAACATGAGTGGCTATTATTTTCGCATCGACTAGGAGATCTGCCCGCTGCATCAGATACGCAGTACCAACCAAATCAAGAATTGTATCGACTGAACCAGTTTCATGCAAGTGCAATTTGTCTACAGGGGTTTCATGTGCTCTTGATTCAGCCTGCAGAATCTCATTCAATGCTTTTTGAGCAATTTGTTTCGCTGGAGGTGATAGTTCTAGTTCTTCAGCAACGGCATCCAGCATCTCAAGCAATGCATTAGGCTTGAAGCGCATGCTCGAGTCCTTAGATACTTCCAATCGAACTCCCGACTGAGTATCATCACGCTTGGTGGTAAATCGTACTCTCAATGATGGGTCATATATCAAGAGACTCGCTGCCACAGGAAGAAGAGCATCATCTTCACCCAGAAAATCGACCAGTGCAGAAAGAAACATGTCCCCTGATGTGCCAGCTGTGTTGACATCAATGAGGACTACTTTCGTCAAATCATTATTCTCCAAGATGATCGATTGTCCAGCTCAAGGCGCAGTTGAGCTGCCCTTTTCTTTCTTTCGAGGGTGTAGGTGGCGATGCTTCACAGTCAAACCATAATTCTATCGGGTAGCCTAAATAATGTTGCCAGCACGAACATAGGAGCTCGGTGGCGAAACCCATACGGGAGTTGACCCGCATCAGAATAGTGACATCCGAGCTTTCAGAGGACTCTTCAAATCGTACTCATTCTTCAAATGTCATCCGCGACTTTATTTTCTCCTCTAATCCGCCTAGTCGCCATTGGTCAAATATGGCCATGTACATACATTCCTGGGGGCTAATCCACATGGCAGAGGAATCAAATGACGCGTCAACGAACTCGACTGGCGCGGAGCGTATCAGTGCTGCAGGGATTGACTCATTTGACTCGCCCATTACGGCGGTGCATGCAGAGGCTAGATTGTCTGCAACTGCCCTTCTGGTAATCCGCATCTCATTTCCAAAAAGATCAGTTCGTCCTCTATCATCCGCCACTGGAAGAAATCCGGCTACACCGAGAGCCATTCCAATATTCCCCAAGCGTAGAGGTTGTGTTCTACTGTCAATGACAAGTACACCTATGTTTCGACCGTAACGGTCCTTGGCTTCTTGTCTGATTCGTTCGGCACTATTCCTTGAGTCAACAGGCAACAAAGATGCATAGCCAGGAGGAACGTTGGATTTATCCACTCCAGCATTTGCCATTAGTGTGTTGTTCTTTATGGTCAGAATAACATGGGGAATCCCTCCTAGAATCTCATCTGCTTCATTCAAAACAAGCTCTGCGACCTCAGGAATGAGAAGATACTCATCTGCCAGCTCAACTGCTTCCTCACTAGCCTCAATATCCGCAAGTTTCACGACACGACCTTCTGTTGTTCCCAAAGGAGTTTCTGCGATACCGAGAATGTCATGATCAATCAGGTCCAAGCTATTGGATAGCAGTGCAGTTACAATGACTTCTAGAATGTCATCGTCCTCAGAAATCACTCGTGTTTGAATGGGTATGATTTCCATGGAGAATTCCTCAAATCGGGCGAGACCTCATACTAAGATAAAGCCTCTCTATGAGCTGATTCAAGGCTCTGTATCCCTTGGCCGCTGAAGTTTCATCCTAGCACCCATTACACACTTCGCCCCCTTTGTGCCTCCCATCGGATTGTGGATCGTTCCCATCGAATTCATGCATCGAGCGGCAACTGCTGCTCCCATCGCTAGACCATCTTCCACGATGAGTAGCTGATGCGATTCAGACCATCTTGTGCTATTTTCTAGTAAAAGCTGTGAATTGATTAGTTTGGGCTTGTTTCCGGTTGTTACTGCTCGTCCAGTGAGGCCAAGTGAAGTATCTTCGAGGACTAATCCCTCAGATAAAGCAAGGTCGAGCAGACGTTGCACAACTCGGACCTGCACTTTGTCAACGAGGGCTAACAAGGCATTAAGAGTGGATTCTTCAACAATACTTCTTCCGATTCTCTCCAATTCCATAAGAGCAGATCCATTCTCTCCTGCATCAACACCCATCAGGGTCACTTCTGATTCTTCAGCAGCTCTCACATTGACAGGAACCGTTCCAAATCTACTAGTGCCCTTTGCTATTCGTTCTACTCGGATATTCCTATGGACATCGTCAATCCAACTCTCATTTACCTCAGCCTGTCGGGGCCGAGCTGAGTTTCGGAGGTCGATAAGAGAACCGGTCTTTTCGTCCACCTCTCCCGTTCCTCTGACCAACGCGTCTGGGATTGCTCCGGCCAGACCTGCGAATGATCCTATCGTCTTTGCGTAGGGATGGCCTTTGTCTGTTATTCGTCCTGCAAGAGTAGTTCCAAAGTCTAGTGTCATGACAGGATTTCTAAAGTCTACGTCGGTGCTCTTTGCCGCACCCTTCAGTCCAGCAGTGATCAACTCACCTTCCATCTCATTTGCGACAACCTCTGCATTTGAGGGGGGAAGAGAGCTTGCTACTGCGCCATCGAAGTATACTTTATGAAGCCAAGTGAAGTTTCTCAGACTTGGAGGGAGATTCTCTGGTGAGAGAGATGCTGTCATTTTTCTGGGAGCTACACCAGCATGAAGGCACCCTGCCGCGAGTGCTTTTACAATCGTCCCCACCTCTTCTGGCTTTGCAAAGCCAGCAGTCACTCCAGTGGAACGAACAACAAAATGAAGGTCGCGCTCAATGTCAAGTCGTGCACGTGCAAGGACAGTTCGGAGTATGTCTGATACAAGCTCTGTTACAGATTCCTGGGTAAGCTCAATACCCATGAGAGTGCGACCAAAGACAGTTTCATCCTTCATAGGAGGACGAACATCTCTGGTCATCCGAACCTCCTTGTCAATCTCGAAAATCTCAGCGGTTTCAAGGTTAGTGGTCACAATGATACATTTCGTGGTGGTATTGCCGAGTTCAACCGACGCAACTGTATAATATGGGCCCATTCGCAAAGACGAGGGTCCAATGCCACGCGGGCGTACCATGATTGGTTTACGTGACATCCGTTTTTCACCACTCAGAGCAGCTTCCTATAGGGATGATTGTCAGGGGGTTCTAGACCCATTTCCATCTTTGCTGACTCGGCCAAGAAGATGTCTGCCATTGCAACCGCAGGAAATACTCTATCTGCGTTGCCAATTGGGCCGTATAAGATGAAGTCAGCTCCCAAAGATTGGACAACCAGATTTGAGGCGATATCGCAGATTCTGTATGCATCACGGTTCTCCTTTCTATACTTCTTGAGCCAGGTCCAGGATGACGCAGCGTTGTGAATTCCGGAACCTGTGGGGTGACCATAGAGAGTCTTAGATACGAAAGTGAACGAAACCGCAGTGCCAGCTCCAGCGCCCATAGCTGTTGTAGCTGTATCAATTAGTGGCTTTGTTACCCCTACATCTTCTGCAATAGAGAGAAGACCTCGTTTCAGTGATGCGGCGCCCTCATCCAGAACTGCTCTGCGTCCCGCCGTTGAGGAGTCCTGCGGATTGAAGGCAAGAACAATGGCACACTCTTGCTGGATATCACGTAGTGCAGCAAGCTCTTCTTCCGTTGCGGAAATGTTGATTGAGTTGTAGACAGCCTTATCGATCAGTCCAATCTCTTCAGCATGAAGTAAGCCGGTAATACGTACTATGGGATCAGTAGAATCAATAATGAAAGGAGCATCGGTAAGGGAAGATACAAAGTCTATGTACTTCTTCATTGCACCATCCGACTCGGAAAATACCTGAACCATTGAGGGATTGCCAGTTGTATCCGTCATGCTTTCTTGTCTATTGATTAGATCCTCTGCAGCGCCCTCATCCACTATTCCCTTGGAAGCATCTTTGACTATCTTATGTCCTCCATAGAAAATGGTTCCAGCAAGCACTGTCGGAGTTTCACCGGGATTGCCTCCTATCCTTACGCCACCAACGTCATAGATGTACTGCTCTTTCTGAAACACAAACAATGTCTAAACCTCCTTTCCGATGAGAATCGTCCCTAACTCGGAGGACTGAACCTCTATTCCAATACGTGAAGGATGTGCGGTGATTACAGCTCCAGTTTCCTGAGGTGTCACTAGAAAGGAGAAAGGATTTAGTGAGACACCGAATTCAGGAAGCAAGGTGATTGAGCTTCCGACACCTATTCTCTGAGTCGTGCCTCTTGCCCCTCTGAAATCAATGAAAATGGGATCTCCGTGGAATACGCCAGGATTGCGGGCTTCTAGCTCTGCTGCCTTTCTCGCAATCTCTTCAGAACGAGAATTGTTCATCATGTCTACAAACTCGATTTGAGCTCTAAATCTCTCCACGCCTTCAAGAGGCACATTTTCGATATAGGGAATGGCTCCTGGCGCGTCTATTATCTTGCGTGTTTCAGAGTCAACTCCTTTCTCATATAGGGCCTTCAGGGAAGACCCAGTTAGATGGCCAGGTACCTCAGGTCCGGAGAGGACTAGAAAGCGTATGGAGGGATTCGAGATTATATTGATGATAACACGTTCTATCCCAATATTCTCCGTCTTGCATGTGCCTATAATCGCATAATTCCCAGGGACTGGAAATTTCTTACCTAAGGTACAGATTGCAACAGAATGAGTTGGGTCCCCTATTTCGAAATCACCAGGGACATGAGGCCAATTATTCCCAGACATCTCAATACCCCCTACTCACTTGCTTTGGGCTCGAAAAGATGTTTCTTCGCTCCCAATACCTGATTAGCCTCTTCAACTGAAGCTGTTATTGCGTTTTGAGTAAGAGCTACAGCAGCAAAGACCTCTCGTGATCTTCTCAATGATCCATACATTACGCAATCCGTAGCGAAAAGCTGAGCGGCGACTACCGATGCAATGACTGATGAGCTGATTACTTCCTCATTGTCTAGATTCTCTTCCCTGATGAATTTCCATGCCGCTGGCGCATTATGAGGTGCAAGACATGTGGGCAGACCCATCTCAGATTTTATCGCAATAGTAGTCCGCAGTTCTAGACCATACCCCGCACCCACTGGCATCGTTCCGGGATCGACTAGGAATTTCTCTATACCCAAGGTTTTCGCATCAGCGACCATTGCTTCAATTACCTCCATCCGTTCTTTTAGGGAGCTTGTCTTGGGCGACCATCCCAGCAACACCGCCTTGTCAAGTTGACTTTCTTTTAAGAGGGCCCGTTCATCTTCGTACATCGATAGATTAACTGAGTTGTAAATGGCTTTTTCAGTCAGCCCGGCTTCATCGCAGAATTTGATGGCTCTCTTCCTAGCACTCTCGTTGGGTGATTCGAACATGAATGGGCCATCGAAATTATCTACAAGCCATGATAGATGTCGTTCCATTGCGACATCCGACCGTCCATACGCTTCAACAATGAGTGGATGGCCAGTTCTCTCAGCCATGCCTATCCCGATATCAAGCCACTCTTTCGCAATTCTCTTGTCAAAGAGGCCCTGCTTTGTACTCTCAACAATTGCTTGGCCTTTGAAAAAGAGGCCCCCCACTAGGACTGTGGGATTCTCTCCGGGATAGCCTCCAATTGTGATGCCACTAAAATCAAACGATTTCTGTTCCTTCTTGAAGACAAACATCTTTGTTCAACCTCAACTGGGTCGAGGGTAGAGACCAACAGACTTGACAAGTTCTGGAACACAGGATTCCCACCCTACAGCCATTATATGAACACCGTCCACACCATCCATACTCCTAAGTGTGTTGATTGCTTCTGCCGCGACTAGCAGTCCTTCCTGCTGGATTGCTTCTTCTCGCTCCTCGTCATCAAGTCCTTCTGCAGAATCCTTTAGCCGTTGGATTATTGAATCAGGAACAGAGATGCCTGATACATGTTCATTCATGAACTCTGCCATCTCAGGACTCCGAACGGGGATTATGCCAGCTAGAACATGTGTATCTATATCTGCTATGGCCTCCAAGAAATCCCCGAATCGTTCTGTGTCATATATGGCTTGGGTCTGAAAGAACTGGGCACCTGATTCATGTTTCAGCCTTGTCCTTTGAACCTGTTCGTTGAAGGGTTCTGCAGAAGGGTCAAAGGTTGCCCCGAGATAGAATTCAGGCACTCCTTCGAGTTCTTCATCTGTGTGGTCCTTTCCACTCATCATACGAGCTGTCAATTGCAGAGCCTGAACTGAATCAATGTCAGAAACCATAACGGCCTGATGATCTGATCCTATACCTGGAGGGTCTCCAGTAACGAATAGAACATTGCGGACTCCTAGAGCATATGCGCCGTACATTTCACTCATGAATGCAACTCTGTTACGGTCCTTGAGTGCAATCTGCAGGACTGGTTCAAATCCAGTATCGAGAACTAATCGCGCACACGCAATGCTGCTCATTCTAGGAATTCTACGCGCATTGTCGGGTATATTGATTGCATCACAATAGTCCTTGAGCATTCTCGTCTTCTCAACAAATGATTGATGGTCTGACCCACGAGGCGCACCAATCTCCGCAGTTACTACAAACTGACCGCTCTGCAACATCTGTCCAAGATGAGTATTCGTCAGCTTTGAATTCTCCCTGTAAATGGATGTTGAAGGGGCAACAGTTGTGAACCTCTTAATTGCTTTGGTGCATTGGTGGAATTCCTACTAACCAATTCTAGTAAGAGTCCCCTCTGCAAGCATCTTGGACAATTTCTGGGCTAGCACTTCGTCCAACACCACTTCAACAGATATTTTGTCTTTGCTATACTCTTGGTTTGCGACCGAAGTCACATCATGAAGCCAAGAGAGCAAAGACATGGAAGCATCATCATAAGGGAGAACTAGGCGGTAATATGTCTGAGGCGTTAGGCATCTCTCAACTGCCTTCAACAACTCCTCGAGATTCGTTCGATACATTGCAGAAATAGGAATGATTACTGAGTGACTAGATTCAAGTAATTCATTGCGCTGAATCAATTCTTCATCATCAAGGATATCTATCTTGTTTAGCGCTATGACAACAGGTATGCCGTTTGCCTCAATGTCTACAAAAGTATCCAAACACGTATTCAACTTGCGCTCTATCTCGTCCAAAGTATCAGAACCGTCTACGACTAGCACAATGACATCAGCCTCTCCTATCTCCATCAGGGTAGTGTTGAACGCACGCAGGAGGGCGCGTGGCAAGTCACTGATGAATCCCACAGAATCAGTAAGGACTACCTGACGACCTGGAATTGGGATTGTCGACGTCTTTGTTGAAAGAGTGGTAAACAACTGGTCAGCAACTTCTGCCTCCGAACCAGTTATCGCATTATGAAGGGTACTCTTTCCTGAATTAGTGTAACCTGCAAGTGTGACTTCCTGGAATCCTTTCTTCTCCCTGCCCCTCCTTTTCAGACTCTGCTTTCTGGAGATTGTTTCCAGCTTCTCCTGAATGAAGGCAATCCTCTTTCGAATGTGCTGAATATGAATATCCAATGGGTTTTCGCCAGGCCCTACTTGGTCTGCAATTGGCCTATCCCCAACATGTTCTTGCTGAAGTCGAATTCTAATCTGGTGACGTTGAAATGGAAGCTCATACCTTAGCCGCGCTTGCTCTATCTGCAGTTTAGCTTGTGGAGTGCGAGCATGGCGGTCAAAAATCTCTAGGATGATCTGGTTTCTATCACGAACTTCTATGTTCCACCTCTCCATAAGTCGAAACATCTGCCCTGATGTCAGCGTCGGTGAGAATAGAACATAATCAGGCTCGTTAACCTCGATCCACGTTTCAACCTGTTCAACTTTGCCACTTTTGATGCCATACTTGGCAGATGGCACATCCACAAAATCAAATGTCCCTGCAACCTCATAGCCCGCCGTTCTTGCCAGCGCCTCAAACTCACTGAGTAGATTAGGATCCTTGTAATCACGCCTCTGCACGAGTAGAGCCTTGACGTCAGTCATTGGAATTGGAATTATAGTGAACCGTCTTAAAGCGTTCCATTCGTGTCACAGGGAAAGATTATTGGGCAAATCAGAGGGCACACCAAGAGGACGGAAATGACCCACTTCGAAATACGTGCAAAGGATGGAATGGCAAGGCTTGGAAGATTCACAACACCCCACGGCACTGTAAAGACACCGCTCCTTATGCCAGTGGTCCATCCAGGCAAATCAGCAATTACTCCACAGGATATGATAGATGAGTTTGGCTTTCAGATGGTGATAACAAACTCCTACATAATCCAATCACAGGAACGTTTCCGTAAAAAAGCAGTTGACCTAGGCGTACATAGACTTCTCAACTTTGATGGACCAATCATGACAGACTCTGGCACGTTCCAGATGTATTCTCATGGACTGGCTGAGGGAGAGATTGATCCACTGGGAATTGTTGAGTTCCAGAGGACCATTGGTACAGACATTGGAACAATCCTTGATGTGTTCTCTGATCCAAAGGCAGGAAGGACCAAGGTAGAACAGGACGTAGCTGTATCACTTGAGAGAGCACGGCGCTCTGTAGGAGAAAAGGGAAGCATGATGCTTGCAGGAACTGTCCAAGGCGGCATCTATGAGGACCTTAGAGAGAGCTCAGCTAGAGAGCTAGCGCAGATGGACTTCGATGTATATCCCATTGGAGGTGTGGTCCCTCTGATGGAGCAGTATCGATACTCAGAGATGGTACAGGTGGTTCTCGCTTCAAAGAGGTACCTTCCACTAGACAGACCTGTCCATCTGTTTGGATGTGGGCATCCGATGCTCTTCGCACAGGCAGCACTACTAGGCTGTGACTTTTTCGATTCAGCTTCCTATGCGAAGTTTGCAGAATCAGGTCGAATGCTTTTCCCCACAGGTACTATGCACCTAGATCAAATAGAAGAGCTTCCATGTGAGTGTCCGATCTGCGGTAAAACAGATGCTAGGGAGCTCTTGAAGCTTGACAAGCCTGACCGTGACCTGAGTCTGATGAAACACAACCTTTACGTAAGTGCTGCCGAGATGCGGAGAGTTCGACAGGCCATCCGCGATGGAAAGCTCTTCGAACTTGCGTCTGTGCGCTCAAGGGGCCACCCAACTCTCATCGAATCATTCTCAATGATGATGAACTCAGATCAGATTCGTAAATCAGATCCGATTGGCAAGTCGTCTTCCATCATGTATACTGGACCAGAAACCTTTCTTAGGCCTGAGATAGAAACATTTCACGAGAGAGTGATCAGTCGCTATCCATACAGATCAGCAGACACACTTCTTCTTATCCCCCACTCTGGAGATAGACCATTTGCTGAAACGCTCCCCAAGCCAGTTGCAGAGATTCGTAAACGGACGCCTGAGCAGCTCTTGCTTCTCTTCATCACTCCAATGGGAGTAGTTCCTTGGGAACTAGAACATGTTCATCCCGCACAGCAATGTGTGTTTCCGAGTATATTCGGAAACCATGATCTTGAAACTACTGAATGTAGAATCAGGGAAGTTCTGAGCCAACTTTCCTGCAAGAAGATGTACTGGTTTGATAGTAAGGCAGCAACTAACAAGTTTGGAAATATGATGACGGCGCATCGAGCGATGGAACGAATCGGGAATCTTGAGCTTATTGAGAAACTCCCTATCGATAGCAACCGGAATCATTGGGGAATTAGGAAATTGAAGGCACTTCTATCATATCAATGGAACATCAATATTCCACATATGCAGAATTGCAGCAACTGGGAGTTTGTGATTTCAAAGAGCACAGGAAAGATTCGATATGTGAAACAAGAAGGAAATATCCTCTTTACTCTCGTACCGACGACGGGCTTATTCACTCCAACTTATGAAGGGGCTATTGAGCTTATCAAGATGAATCTCGATAGTAGATATCGCGTGGTCATCAAAAATGAGGTCAGCGAGTTTGTAGAGAAAGGCAAATCAGCTCTTGCAAAGTTTATCACATATGCTGACCCCTTGTTGTGTGCAGGTGAAGAGGTTATAGTGACCAATGAGGAGGGCGTATTGTTGGGCGTTGGTAGGGCACTTCTCAGTGGGGAGGAGATGAAGTCGTTCTCAAGAGGCGTAGCAGTCAACATCAGGCATGCGAAGGTGTAGAAGGCGGTTCACTCATTGACATTGGATGTCCCGGCACCTTTCGTAGGGCTTCCACACCTCCAACTGGAAGAATCATTACCTCAGATTGAGGTGCGAATAGGAAGATTTTGTCACCTTCCTTTATCGAGAGATCGGGCTCCAATAGTGACTGCGCCGCAATTTGTCCCACTTTGAAATATACCTCAAGGGCATTACCAACATATATCGTCCTAGTAACAGTTCCAGCAATCTCATTGTCAGAGGACCCCGCCGCCTCCAGATTAAGGTCCTCTGGTCGGACTGCCGCTTTCACCAATTCTCCTTTCTCAAAGGGATATCCATCAATAGTAGTTCGACCTTTGATTTTTTGACCATCGGGCAGCTGGATTTCAATGTAATCTCCTGTTGACTCCACAGTGCCATCCAGGAATGTACATTGACCAATGAAGTCAGCCACGAAAACGGTCTGAGGGTCCGAGTAAATCTCTCTTGGAGTGCCAAATTGCTGCACATACCCATGGTCCATGACGGCAACTTTATCGGAGATGCTAAGGGCTTCATGCTGGTCATGTGTAACATAGACTGTTGTGATTGACATCTCCTTGTGAATTCTGATTATCTCCTCTCTCATCTCAATCCGGAGCTTCGCATCAAGATTGGAGAGCGGCTCATCCAGTAATAGTACTCCAGGCTCAATCACTAATGCCCGAGCCAATGCCACGCGTTGCTGCTGACCGCCTGACAGCTGATGAATGTGACGATGCCCAAGATCTCCCATACGTACAAGGTCTAATGCTTCATCTACTCGTCGCTTGATGGCACTATCAGTATAACGTAGACCATTGACCCGTTTTAGCTTCAGCCCGTATGCAACATTATCAGCTACAGACATGTGGGGCCATAGGGCATAGTTCTGGAAACACATTCCTGTGTTTCTCTTGTGTGGAGGTGTACCCGTAACATCCTTGTCATCAAAGAAAATCCGGCCGCAATCTGGAGCATAGAAACCAGCAATCAAACGCAGCAGAGTTGTCTTTCCGCACCCTGATGGACCGAGGAGAGTTGAGAGATTCCCCTCTTCTAGAACGATGGTCACTTCGTCGGTAGCGACTACATCGCCGAAAGTCTTTCGCAAGTTCTCGATTCTAATCTCTACCATCAAGTTCACCTCAAATGCCAGTTATGGCAGCAGACCTAGCTCCAAGGATTCTGTTGGTAATTGTAATCACAATCCATTGCATACTCATTAACACAACACCGAGACAGGATGCACTGGCAGGTCCACCATACGGGCCAATCATATCTAATACACGAGATGTCCAGTATGTCATAGGAGCCTCCCCGTGTCCCACGCTACCCAATATAAGACTTGTACTCACCTCGCTCACAGAATACACAAACGATAGGAGTGACCCTGCAAGTACACTCACTCCTATGAGCGGGAGGGTTATTTTGTAGAAAGTTCGGTTCTTGCTCGCACCCAAGTTTTGAGAGGCTTCTTCGAGAACCACTGGTGTAGACAACATCCCGGCATAAGCCGCCCTGACCGTAAACGGAAACTTGCGCACCGAATAAGACATGATTATAAGAAATGCCGGGTGTCCTGCAGGGAATATCGGTGTGGTGTAGAAAAGGGTGAAAAAGCCTGTAGCAATAACTATTCCAGGCAGAGCAATAGGGGAAGTTACAAGTAGATCGAGTGCTGTCTTGCCTGGAATGTCCTTCCTAGCTATCACATATGCGGCACTGGAGCCCAAGAGCACAATAATCACAGTGGCGACAATGCCATAGAAAAGGGTAATAGATATGGAGTTAGCCACGTCCGGAAATGCCCAAAGTACATCATAATTGCTTAGTGTCCATACATCTGGAAATAGACTGTCTGGTGCCCATGATCCAGCCAATGATATCATTATTACACTAATCTGAGGTATAAGGGCGAGAAATAGAACAGGGATCAGTATGGCATATAGAAGGATTGTCGCCTTCTTGCTTATTCGCCTAGTTCGTGGATTCCACTGCCCACCTTTGGTTCCTGATTCATAGGACCTCAGAGATGTATACTTGCGAATTGCCATGAACCCAACAAGAGCAAATATGAGTAGTAGTACCCCAATGGCAGGACCTTTCGGATCGACTTGCCCTGATTGTGTCGCTACATTCGTCCATACCTGAAAGGCAAGGGTATTCCTTGCAGATTGATGGTCCTGAAAGACAATCGGTGACCCCAAATCTTCAATGCTGAGAATGAAAGTCAAAATCGCTCCGGCTTGTATTCCTGGCATTGCCATAGGTAGTGTCACTGAGCGGAAGAGCTTGAATCCCGTCGCTCCTAGGTTCTCAGCCTGTTCCTCTAGAGATGGGTCAATGCTCATGAAGGATGAATAAGCATTCAGATAGACTAAGGAGAATAGTGAAAATGACTGCACGAAAATAATGGCCGTGAGTCCTCTCAGCCAGATGCGAAAAGGCAGGATATGAAGGGTATCGAAAAGAAGCTTGTTGATGAAACCATCGAAATTAAGAAATACCTTGATTCCAATCGCGCCAACGAATGGAATGGCTAGGATTGGGAAAATCAATAGGGTGCGAACTATGCGCTTGCCAAAGAATTCATACCTTGCAATAATGAATGCAAAGAAGACACCGAGAATGATAGAAACCGCTGTCACAATGACTGCTACATAAATAGAATTGATAATGGCCCCGAAGTCAGGGCCCCAAATAGCGAGAATATTGGCTTGTGCAAGATAAGCAGCGCCGTTCAGATTTGCACGAAAGTCAAAGCCACCAGTAGACGAATTGAAGATGAAAGGCCAGATGTTTGTATCTGAAAAGAGATTTAGCATATGGCTCAATGTAAATCCGCCAGTTGTAGTGGTGAAAGAAAAGATGATGACACTCATAATCGGGGCAACGAGAAAGACTGTGAATACTCCAATTATCGCTATCAGCTGAATCGTTGACAGGGCATCAAGTTCTCTTCGTAATCTTCCTGCTCCTGAGCGAATAGCTATTCGTGCTTTCCTAGCCAAAGTCCCTGTGTTGCGGACTGGATGTCTAAGGAAACCTGTAAATCTTCGCACGCCTCGTCCAATACGAGATGCAAGGAATCGGCCCCTTCTCACGAATCCTTTTGCAATAAAGGAGGGAGCACCCTTGAACCCTCCTACGAGTCTGCTCCGAGCATCAGCTGGAACTAACTCCAGTTCGCTTTCAAGGGTGTCCTTGTCTTGGGTTTCCATTCTTTCGCTCGAGGTCAAATACCTTCGACGCCTTTTTGGTTCATTTGTACTATGGCGGGGCTGTTGGAACTGTACCTGCTACTGCATTGTATTGTGCAATAGCTGAGGCTGTCAAGTCAGATTCGAACGCTGTCAGGAAGGTTGAGTCAGTAAGATATGGATTCAGGAACTGCGCATACGCCAGGTCGAAGGTACCACCTGTGATGGTAGTGTTGTAATAGCTAACATCGAGTATCTGGGACATCTGAGCAGCGTAGGAATCCACCTGAGCTTCATTGATCCAACCATTAATCCTTGCAGTGACAATTTTATTCCAACAGTTTACGAGGGCGGTCTGTGCATCATAGAAGACAGCCTCGAAGTAGTACTTGAATGAGTTGCTGACTGAGAGAGATTCAGCATCGCTGAAGTCAAGACCTACACTAGTCTTGGTTGTGTTGTAGGCTAGGTATAGAGCATCACGCAATGCTACATTGGCAGGATCTACTGGTTCAGCAAACGCTCCCTCAATGACAGGTAGCCTCATTGCAGAAGGATCCAGCCAAACAGCTTGACCCTCAGCTGATAGAACATAGTCCACAAAGACCTCAGCGAGATCCTTCTGTGTACTAGTTGCTGCAATTGCTATTGGATCTCCATTGATGACAGTGTAGTCACTGGGTACAATGTACTCACAGATACCAGGCCTGTCATAAGCTGACTGATATCCATAGAAGTCAATTGACATAGCAACTCCCACTGCACCGTTGTCTACTGCGGCCTTTACAGATGATGACCCACCGGGCATTTGTGAATTACCAGCAATTCGTGCTAGGAGATCCCAGCCTTCATCCCATCCGTATCCCTGTGAGATAATCTCATAGCAACGTCTGTTTGAAGATGAAAATGGTGCATTCGCTATAGCGATTGTTGGCAATGTAGGTAGGTATTGACCATATGTCCAGTTACCCAAATCAGACCAGGAATAGGGAGTATCTAAAGACCAAGATTCCAAGAAGTAATTGTTTGTGGTAAATCCAAATGTGGAAACAGCTGCAGCCACCCAGGCCAACTGTAGCGCTGTATTATTCCTCTTCAGGTCGACACCGCCAAATTCGTCAGGGACTCTGGCAGCAGCAGCTTGCATCGCCGCGCTAGTCAATGGGTAGAGACGATTGTCCACCATTAGTTGGTCGAAAATGGTCGGGCCTCCGCCCCAGACAACATCAGCCTCTCCAGCTGCTATAATATCATCCCAGAACGAGTCTTCAGGATCATTCCAAGTGATATCAGTAATATGGTTATCCTCAGCAAGACTGGTTGCCAAGAATGCAGCTTCGAAAAGATTCTGCAGCGCAACACTGTGTCTTGTGAGTATTTTCAGTGTATTCTCTTCCGGTGGAGTTGTAGTTGTAGTGGTTGTTGTAGTTGTAGTTGTGGTCGGTCCAACGCCACCACCACCAAGAAGGAAGCCTGTGTATGCAGAAACACCAATCAACGCGATTACAATTATAGCAATGACCACGTTTTTGGTGCTCCCTGATGATCGAAATTCGCTCATTTCTCACTCCTCTTCATACAATCAACAGAATATGAAGTCATCCACTTCTGTTGAAGGGCGTCAGGTCGGTCCGTGGCTATAAATCTGCCGTTGATTTTTTGGAGATTTGGGGCTAGTTTTAACATCTGTGATGCGAAGGCCTTGACTCCTTTGTTCTTGATTGAAAACCATCAGTGAGAGAAGTCATGACAGGGTCCTTTCTCTACTTTGGTTTTAAGATTGGAGATTCAATCAGAAACTGCGTCGGTTGAGCCCCTTTCCTGCATAGGTTTTCAATAGGGGTTGTAACGGAATTTCTCACAGCAAACCATTACATACTTCAGGATGTTGGTTTAGGTGCGATAAAGAGAAGGATTGGTCGATTCTTGACAGCAACGAGTATACTGTAAAGGTTCATATTTCTTTGGAGAAGAGAACAACCATATTATCTGAGGGAGCATCGGATAGGGATGTTTGATAGACTTGGACCCGATGACTATGAGAGAGAGATAGAGGTCAATATAGTCAGGGCCTTTGGTTGGTCAATAATCGAGTTCGAAGCTGTTCTTTTTCAGAAATACCTTCACATGTCGGGGCCGAGTTCAATCATGCTTGAGGGGGACTTTAGGAAACATCTAATGGAGATGCATGCAAAGGGCTTCATATCACCTCTAGAGTTTCAGGGAAAGAGAGCATGGAGGAAGCTCATAGTCGAATCAGACATGGAGGATGAAATCCAGGATGAAGACGAGATTCGTGAGCTTATTGAGAAAGCAAAAGGAACTCGCCATAAGCAGAGGAGGAAGAAAAAAACTCCCCATAGTAGACTTGTTACAGAGTCAAGGATCATTGCGGAAGACATTCTGGGGATTTTGCGAGATAAGGTGATTCGCGGTGAGATGTCGGACAAGGCTGCAAGAGATCTTCTTATTCAGCATGTTGAAGGAATGAGGCGTGCACTGATAGAATCGCCCAGTGAGTTTCTAAGATATGTCAGAAAGAACATTCCGGAAATGCGGAAGCCAATGGAACAGATTCTCACATCTAAGGGACAAGATATTCTTCTTCTAAGTCTGCGGCTGATTAATACCGAGTAAATTCTAGAATGCTCTGGTTGTAAGAAACTCGGACAGGGATATAAGGAATTCGAGGTATTCCGGATCAAGTGGTGGATCTGTGGTCTTCAGGGCTTCTTGGGCTTCCTCTAGGAGTTGATCTCTGATGGCTTCAGTAGCCTCAAGAGCGCCGGACTCGCGAAAGACCGCTCTAACCTTATCCACTTCTTCGTCAGACATATCCTCTTTTCCAAGGAGTGATTCGAGTATCTTCTTTTGCTCTGGAGTGGACTTTCGAAGTGCCTTGACAAGCAGCATCGTCTTCTTCGCTTCTTTGATGTCTCCAGCAGATGATTTTCCGGTCACGGCCTCGTCTCCGAATGAACCCAGGATATCATCCTGCATTTGGAACGCTTGGCCAACCTTGATTCCGAACTCACTAAATGCGTCAAGCTGAGCCTCACTTGCCTCAGCCACTGTAGCACCCATTTGCAGAGCCTTTTGAAACAGAGTGGCTGTCTTTCTATAGACCATCTCTAGGTATGTAGCTTCATCAACATCTGGATCATTAATCATCGTCATCTCGAGCAAAACACCTTCAACAAGATCGCTGAAACCTTTCTGATAGAAATCAAGAAGCTTCATTGCCACCTCAGGCTTGAGATTAGATGCGTTGATGGCCTCGGATCCCAGATTTATGAGAGAGTCACCGCCAAGAATCGCAAGAGTCATGCCAAAGTCAGCGGCCTTCTCAGTCTTTGCGCTAAATTGTTCTTTATACCACTCACGATACCGAGCGTGAAAAGTTGGACCTCCTCGTCTTGTTTCATCATGATCAATCAAGTCATCATGAAGAAGTGACCCGTTATGGAGAATCTCAAGTGAACAAGCCGCTCTATAGAGATGTTTGACCTGAATCTCCCTTTGGACTGCCTTATGTGCTGCAATAACTGCCAGTGGACGAAGACGCTTGCCTCCTCGCATGATATACTCCTTGATGTTGTCGTAGTATTGGTCGTGGATAGGGCCCATGTGATGGGCAGCCTCCCTCTTCATAGAAATGAACTCATCAAGAGCCGTGTTTATCTTCTCAGCTTCTTCATCCCAAATCTCCTTGAATCTGCTCATGTAAAACCATCTCTTATGCGAGCTACATTCAAATCTGGAATGTGCTCCTTTTTAGGATTTCCAAATTGTCGAAATCCAATTTGCAAATAATCGATGTTAGAACCAACTTAGAATCTCACTGACCAACAATCTCAATCCCAGAGATTGCCATTGTGGGCAGCACACAGCAACAGGGAATTCCAAAGATGCCGTGCACCTCCAAGTCTGAAGCAAATTTCACCTCACGGTTTAAGGACTCAAAGAGGTTTCCGACCAAGAGTGCATACTTGACCTTTGCCGTGAACTCGCCATTCTCGATTAGCTGTGCGTTTCGAATCTCATTCGAGAAGGTTCCGGCCATTGGATCTACTTGAGGCCAAGCAAAGTGCTCTATGTAGATTCCTTTCTTAATCTCACCAATGATAGCATCAACGCTCTTGGCCCCTGGTGGAATCTCAATTGTTGTCGGAGCACATCGAGCGGGCCTCGCAAAGGCTCCTTGAGCTTCTCTCGGGTCACGCCTTACTCCATTTCCGGTCGATTGCAATTCTACTTGCTCTGCATTATAACTGTCGTACAAGTAGGATCGCAAGATACCTTTCTCAATTATCGGAGTTTCTCTCATAGGTGTTCCTTCGTCATCTACAAGTGCGCTGAGAAGACCCTTCTCTGAGCGGCCGTTGTCAACTGCGGATAAACTTTCATGGGCTACGACATCACCAACTTTGTCTGTCCATGGACTAGATTTATTGTTGACATTCTCTGCGGAAACTGCAAACCCAATGAGACTAGCAAGCATCTCGCCTGCTTCACTGGGCGTCAACACTGCTACTACGTCATTCCATTTTTCCTTGAACCCTTCAGCTCTAATGACATCCAAAGCCTGATTCTTGAGCTTAGCACCAACTCCGGCGAAGTCAAGGTCATTGATATTCCGTGACCAGCAGCGTTGCACACCTTCACCAACCGAATCGGAATTCTCTGCTTTCGCTGTGAAGTAGCCAAAGACCATGGTAGATTTCGATCCTGTATCTGCTCCTAATGAATTCGCAACATGAAAGTCAATAGAACTTGCTCGCAGAACTCCACTTGGTACACTCACGTTCTTATCAACCACTGAGTCAACAAGGGTCATTGTCTTCTCGATAAGTAGATCGCTGTTGGCCTCCCCAGTTGCTTTATCATAGAATCTGTCAGGAGATCCTGATGGTCGCTTGGGATCAGGAAGAGAAACGAACTTAGTATCCTCAGATGACACCCTTGCCATGTTTTTGGCACGTTCAACAACATCCTTCACAGTTTCAGAAAGCAGGGTTGAACTCGTGAGGCCAATCCTCTTGCCGATGATGAATTTGAGTCCCACTCCAATCTCTTCCTTCACGTCCGCGATTTTTGGGATGTTATCGTCAATATAGACACTAGACGTTGTGGTATGGATAACGTAGGCTTCCGATTGAGATGCACCTACACTCTCTGAAAGAGACACCAGTTTATTGGCTGTATCTTTGAGATTCATATTAGCCACCTCCAACAATGAGTTCAGCTCGCATATGGGGTCCCCCGCTGGTCACAGACACGAAGTCTTCTTCACCCTTCCCGCAAGTACCTTCAGAGAAATCCATTTCCTTACTTACTGCATCGACAGTAGCTAGAATGTCGAGCACTTTGCCAGCTAATGCATTTCCTCTCACAAGCTGCTTTTTCTCACCATTCTTGATGACATAGCCCTTGAGACAACTCACCTGCACTCCGCCTCCAACCACATCTTCCATGCCACTCATGGGCCTTATGACATAAAGACCATCTTTGGTATCAGAGATTATCTCATCAGCTGACCAGTCGCCAGATTCAAAGAATGTGTTGCTCATTCGAGCGAAAACTCTACGATTGTAGTCCTGGGCTCGTCCATTCCCTGTGGGTTTCATACCCATAATTGCAGCAGTTTCCAATGTATGCATATAGCCTCTGAATATCCCATCTTCAATGATGAATGTCTTTGAGGCAGGAGTGCCTTCCGAATCATATGGAAAAGAGCCCAACTTACCTGGTAGAGTTCCATCATCAATCATTGTAACCAAATCGGAACCGACCCTCTTTCCAACCATGCCTGTCAGGAAGGAGCGCTCCTTAACTACCTCATCAGCTTCACTCCCATGACCACAGACCTCATGAGCTACAATTCCGGATAAATCGCCATCCATTATGATGGTCATCTTGCCAGAGGGTGGTTTCTCTGCTGATAGCAAATCCAGAGCACCTTGCGCAGGCTTCGCACTAAACTCGTTTGTGTCTACTTTTCTAATGAGCTCGTATCCAGTTTGTCCACCAACGACATCATAGTCATAATGCATCCTATCGCCCTCCCTAGCAACTGGATAAACGAAAACTCGAATTCGTAGCTCATCCCACTGAAGCCTTGCTCCTTCTGTATTGACTAGCCTGATGAGTAGTTTCCCGTCTTGGTAGCTACTGTTTGTATTGACAATTCTGTCATCAATCCTCAAGCCATTGTCAAGGTCCATCACAAAATCGATCTTCTCCTCTGTCGAAACATCTTCTGGGTCCTCCCTGACAGACAACCACACTGATTTCTGCTCTGAATTAACATTGGAGAGATCAATGTCCTTTCTGGAGTATTGTGCACATGTTTTGGCCATCTTCGTGGCTTCAGAAAGAAGTAATCCCAAGCGGTCCTTCGTCACTTCTTGGGTTGTTGACGCCTGGCCCCAGCACTCTCCAACTAGGACCCGAGCAACGGTACCAGCTCTGTTTGTACGATTGAAGCTCCTGAGTGCCCCATTAACTACAACCAGGCTCGTGCCTACACGGGATTCTTGGCGGATATCTGCGAATGTCACTTTCCTATCAGAAATGCTTTCGATAGCTCTGCTCATGAGGTCAAGCATAGATTTTCACTTAGCTGAAACCAAAGTAAAGCTAAGATAAGGCTTTGCAGCGAAGCAGTACCGGATTCAGCTATATGTAGAGTATCCCTTTCATTACCACAATGCCTGTTCCGCTCACCTTCACCACCTCGATGTTTTCCTTGTCGCCTCGAACCTCGACGTAAGCTTTGCCTGGGCGGCCCACGGTGTACCCCTGTTCAACCACAATGCTAGTGACAGGGAAAGAAACATCCATTATGCCGTATCTAATCATATAGCTGGCCACACACGCGGCTGCGGCCCCACTCACTGCATCTTCATTCACACCAAAAGAGGGAGCAAAGTGCCTAACCTGAGCATCTGAAGTTTCCTCTTGTGTTTGCTTTGTAAAGACACAGATTGAACCAAAGTCAGAGCCTTTCTGCAGCCTAATCAATTCATTCCAATTACAGTCAACTTTCCTAAGAGCTTTCAATGTAGAGAGAGGGACAACCAGAATGGGAATTCCTGTCGTCACTGTCTGCATAGGAACCAATCTGTCTATGTCCCCTAGAGTGATTCCTAGAGCCTCACTGAAGTCAGCCGGATCGTATGCATCAAGGAATTGTGGTTTTTGATGCGTGATTTGCACCTCGTGCAGTCGCGTAGTTTCATTCTTGACAATATCAGCCTGCAGCAGACCGGCTTTGGTTTCAAAGCTTACCATCGTTTCATCCCTATAGATTTCAACGAGGCCTTCATGAAGAAGGGCATGGAAAGCCGCGATTGTTGCATGACCTGAGAAGTCAATCTCTCCTAGGGGGGTCATGTATTTGAAACGGTGGCTAGCTACTTTTGACTTCAAAACGAAAACAGTCTCTCGGACATTCATCTCCTTGGCAATCTTTTCCATCTGGTCCTCCTTTAGACTCTCAGGAGCAAAAATAACTGCCGCGGGATTTCCGCCATATGGGATGTCTGTAAAGACATCAACCTGAAATAATTTGAGCTCGCGCTGCTGATTCATAATGAACATCCGACATCGAGGGGGGTTCGGACGCTAATTAAGGATTTTATCTGGTGGCTGTGTGAAGACTGAGAAGTAAAAGGTGGCGAGCACGCGGGAAATCGTGGTAGGAGGGGGGAGTTTCGTAATTGAGGGCATGTAACGAAAAACTAGCCCACATGCTCGCCTTGCAT
>JBHLQK010000005.1:0-38635 GCA_048884925.1 Candidatus Thorarchaeota archaeon | reverse complement strand
ATATGTATGTCACTAGATGCTGACCCTGTTGAACCCAGAACATAGTTTGCGGCATTCCCATAACATTCTACAACTAATTCATAGAGCCCACTAATCGCCCAGTCAGATGGAATAGTTATCTCGATATCGTCCCACTCACCTGGAGCAACTCCTCGTTCGAGAATGAATGTAGTATCGAGATAGATCCTGATAGTTGAGGTGTCCACTGGAACGCCATCATCATCCTCGATATAGACAGCAAATGTGAAACTCTCACCCGGTTGATAGTCCACAGGTCGGAAGGGAGGCAGAGTCACTGTGGTTGTTGAACTGATGAACATATCCAAGAGCCAAGAGTCTGCCGGGCCAGAAAGCACATAGTAGGACCCGGCTGCTAGTCCAAGTGTAATATAGAATGGTCCACGCGCATGCGTATCCGGAAACGTGTAATCTAAGCTGAAGAGACCATTTCCATCAGTTAAATCGCTCCCCGCAAGAGGTCCGTCATCGAATATCTCGACTGGGACATCAACCACACGACCGCCGCCATTGGTGACATATCCGGAAATTGTAATGGCATCTCCCCTGGCGAATTGGGTTCCGGGTGGTGTATCCAAATTGAGAAAGACTTGATCCCATATCTCCACTATCTCTGGAGCTGTCGATGCCTGTTGGAAAGCCGCGTTTGGTCGAAGGAACCTGACGTAGTACTGACTGTTACCAACATCATGACCCCAGCCAATATCATGAGTGTACGCGAATGCACCACCAACATCGGTTATGGTGATTATTGAGACTGTCCAGTCCCCTGTGTTATTGATCCATTGAACCGCAACCTGGTAGCCTACCATTGGTGTCCCATTGGTGAACTGTAGGGTGCCCGAAATAGTTGCAGAATTATCGCGGAAAACTGTGTATGTATCAATGGTAGCCGCTAGGTTCACTGTATACTGCAGGAAGTCTACAGGAGTTGCTGGTGTTGTATAGCCAGCTACCCAGTTCAATGGAGATAGGAATCTTGCCCTGATCTGGTGTGTGCCTGGAGTGACAGACTCTGGAATTGGCCAGTTGAATGAGAAGGACCCATCTGACGCTGTCATAGTATTGCCCACTGGGTTCCCATCTACAAGAATATTCACAGAAACGCCCCCGATTGAATAGGGACCAACTACATATGTCAATGTTCCAGTGATGGGCATCGTCTGTAGAATGTAGTAGCTGGCAGCACCAGTGCTAAACCCAGAGATCACAGTCTGCCATTGCCAAAGAGTGAGAGTTTCGTGAGATGACTCTCCGGTTTCCAGCATAAATGACCCATCATAATACACATAGACTTCTATTCCAGTTCTAATAGTGTCCATAGCCATTCTGGAATAGTCAAGTACGGCCCACCCGCTTGCATTAGTTAGAATTGGTACGCTATCAAGGCGTCCCAGTGTTCCATTGAACCAGTAGAATCTGATAGCCGCCCCGCTTATGTTAGTGCCATTGATAGTGAAATACAGGTGCGCGGAGATTGTTAGTGTTTCATTCTGGTAGATTGGATTTGATGACAAGAACATGTCCAAGGTGACTTGGTATCGTTGAGCCGTCACTTGCATGGCACCTGTTATTGCATCAGCATTGAGAGGGCTTGTGCTGCTGTAGAAACACAAGAAGTAGTAATCTCCCTCAGAGTCCGGCGGGACAGTGAAATAGTGAGTGTATGAAAAGTATCCAGTGCCATCGGTTGTATCGCTTCCAATGTAGTTCCAAGGTCCAGCTGCACTTCCAGAGATATAGATGTCCACCACCTCTCCGACAAGGGGTGGTGCTCCTCCCAAATATGTGAGCCAGCCATCGATGAAGACTCCTTGGTCGAGGTATACAAGACCAGGCGCGAACGCGTTCAGCTCCAACTGATACAGCTCAACATTGGCACTCTGAGTTCCTGAGTTTGCATCAGACCAAAGAGGATCAGTACTCGTATACTCGCTCCAAATCATAATACCGCCGAGAAGATCCGTCAGTGTGAAGTTGTATTGGAAGCTGAACCAACCAGACCCGTCCGTGAACTTGGGCCAAGTACGTTCTCCGTTACCATCTACAAAATGAATTATAACTGTGGCTCCAGGAATCGGATTTCCATTATGTGGAAATGTGAGCTGACCTGAATAGTATAGCACCTCATCCAAGTGGTATGTCCCATTGATCGCCATAGCCGTGATGTCTGTCTGGTAGAGCTGCGTAGTGATATCCGGGATAAGCATGGTGAATGCGGGGTCATAAGTCCCGCCTCCTGCATAATCAACACTGACTGCTATCGTGCCAACTCCATCGCTCAGCGATAGGGGGTAAGTCAGGTTGTAGTATCCAGTTGAATTTGTGGTTCGAACGAATGATTGGAGGGTTCCATTGTCCCAGTATATTGTAACATCTTCACCCACGATGGGTGTACCGCCATCCAACAGCTGACCAATGATATACACCGTTTCATTCACATAATAGGCTCTGAAGCCTCCTACAGTGCCCACTGTAAGAATTGTCGGACGTGTCTGGATGTCAGGATAGGCGCGTGGAGACTCCGCGCTTGCAACATTGATGTATGGAGACTCGAATGAAGTATAGATGGTGACATTATTTAGCTCATGCCCTGCAGGAATGATGTAGTAGAACAAATATCCACCAGTCGAGTTTGTCAGAGCCCATCCAATCTGTCGTAATCCGTCAGTCTGGTTATTCCACCATATCGAGATGTTTGCATTTGAGAATGGCCAAGAGAGTTCTGGGAATGTCACAATACCTTCAATCACCACTGTATCCAAGATATACAGAGGATTAGGAATGGGCTCGAGTGTGATTTGAACGTCCCACTTTTTGACCTCAACGCTACGAATTGGAGACTGTGAGTTGTCATAATATCCGTCAAGAGAGATGAAATTCACCCAGATATCAACAGATCCCTCATAACCAGGAGGCACTGTATATGTGAACTGGTACCAGCCGCCTGCTTCGGTCACGTTTGATCCCAGCTGAACCGCAGATGTGCCATCGTACCACCAGAAATCGACTGTTCGCCCCACAAGACCGGTGCCATTCACACCGTCCAAAAGATGCCCATAGATGGTGATGTTCTCTGCAATATGGACAACCCCAGGAAGTACAGTTGAGTAAGCCATATCGCTGAGATCGGTCGGTCGCAGACGGATCTCCACTGGGATATTATCATTCATATTTACAACGTCAGGCGAGGGTGAGCTCCATGTCACATTTGCATCAAACCAGCCCAATGCATGAGCCAATGGTATTGGGAAGTCGTACTGGAAGAATCCTGTTGCATCTGTCACTCTGCTGTCGAGATAAGCGCCATTGAAGTAGAAATCAACAATCTCGAAAGAGAGTATCGTGCCGTTGAAAAGCTGCAAAGTCCCCTCATAATGTAGAGTAGCCCCACGATATGTAGGATTGGGAGTCACAACAAGGTTCGAGGTTGCGGCACCATAGATAGTCACTGTAGAGTTGTAAAGAGAGCGTGCAGGGAGATAAATAGGGTAGTATGGTGGATTCGTGTCGAACTCGCCACTATAACTAGACCAGAGCTCGTGAGCCCCTGGAGTCATGAGCCCCATGAGGGTTGAATTTGCAGGATCAATGTGCATGAAGTACCTATAGCTCCCATTTGAAAGGATCAGAGCAGATCCCAGAATCTGATCATCCCACATGATCTGCATCCAGGGATTGTTCAGCGTAGTACCATCAACACCAATGCCCTCTTCATCAGTCATGTTACCTCGAATATCTAAGGTATCATTCCAGTAGGCAATGTAAGTGTCCAATCCTTGCTTAATGTCGATGTCGATCTCTTCACTCAGAAAGAATCCACTCTCTGGTTCAGCAGCAGCATACCTTGGGTTGGGCTGTGCTACAGCATAAATGGCGGTCCAGTTCGAAACTACGTAAGTGGGACCAGTATAGGTCGCAGTGATGTTGTGCATTCCGACTGAAGATCCACCCGGAAATGCGTAGTCGAGAGTAGCAAAGCCGGTAGGGTCTATCACAGCAGAACCCATCACAACACTATCTGTCCTGTCAAAGAAATCGATTGTTTCAGGCGTTGTTATGGGCACGCCGTTGACAAATATCGCGGCGTAAATCTGGAAGGGCGTTCCAATTAGCTCGTACATGTCGGGAACCAGACTAGACGTCATTAGTAGCTCTATGTTACCCTGTCCTATGTTTGGAACACCACCCGTGCCAGGCAAAGGTAGAGGAATGACTTGGATCCACTCACCTCCATTTGGATGACCTGACATGGGAATGAAGACCTCTGCCCAAAACAGCATGTGCCGGACTTGGATTTCGCGAAAGCCACCCATTGCATCACCTACAGCATAACCAAGTGTTGGTCGAGCAGGAACGCCAAGATGTCGCATAAAGACGCAGTAGGCGGTCACGAAATCCAAGGGTAGTCCACCGCCTCGTTCCAAGAACCAGTCAGTGACTTCTTGACCACCTGGACGGTCAGTGTAGTCAAGCATGAGCGAAAAGTTGTTTCGGAAGAACTGCTCTACTTGAACTGCGGTTTCATAGGCATTACCGGCGCCGCTGAATTGCGATGCATTCCCAATCACGTTGGCGCTCAGAGTGACACCTACAGGAGAATACAGATTCCAGATAGTTGGAGGAGCTTGGTCACCATCAAGGGCACTGCTTTGAACCATGATGAGGTCTTGATTGTCGTACGTGACTTCATAACTCAGAAGAATGTCCTCTCCACTGCCTACAAAGAACGTTTCTAGGAGGGCTGTGCCATATTCGTCAGTGAAAATCTCATAGCTTGATAGTAGGCTTGGGCTGTGAGTCTGATAAACACCGAACTGGTCGATATAGCCAGTTTCAAGTGACCCTCGAATGATCTTCATGTTTGGAAACAGGGTGGGAATCTCAAGGGGCTCAGTGGCGGGCCCAGTTGTGACATTGAGATACACTCGGTATATTTCATTGGTGGCCTCCCATGAATCTATAGTTCCATCGCCCACTGACCACTGCGTGGTGCTTGTTTTAGCCCAACTAGAGCCATCATATTCATCATACGCTGTGCTACGCCATAATTGAGGCGGGTCTTCTGGCGCCACGTAGAACAACACATTATCTAGCATATCAAGGTAGTCAGGAGGGAACGTCTGGTTGACGGGGGCACGTGTATAGTTCCACCAGTCCGTACGGCCACCAGCCCAAGGTATGTCATAGCCAAAGCGTGGGGCCTCGTCATACTCTATATGCGGATCATAGTCACGAACTAGTCCCAGACTGACCAGGGCAAAAGACCAACCTGCCCATACTATCATAGCCACTAGAATAAGAGAGCTGATTACAGTCATTGCTCCCATTCTGCGCTGGTCTGTGGTTGTGGCGGCCAAATGATTATACCTCTTCTTTGTGAGCTGCAACTCTAAACTTGCAATAGGTGGTGAGCTTTGTACTACCCCAAACCGTCCGTTTCAAGCAATTAAAGGGTTTCTCGGGCCTTATGGCCATTCTATAAATCGAAAGGCAACCAAACACCAATATGTAGCTGAAAACAGCAGTTAAACACCTCAAATTCAGGACTTATGCCAAATGTCATACTATGACAGAATAGACTCGTTTGCAAAGCAAGAGATGACCCAATCGGATGCAGGTGCACATGCCTATGACCATGTGAAGCGTGTGTACTCGCTTGTTATGAGGATAGGTGCAGCATTGGGAGCCGACCTAAGGATTCTTGGAGCGGCAGCTCTTCTGCACGACATTGGACGGGCCCAAGAGGAAGAGAGTGGTATATCTCATTCAATTCTCTCAGGTGAGATGAGTGTAGAAATTCTGAAGGAAGTAGGGTTCGATCAGGATGAGATTCAGAGAGTCAAAGATACCATCAGGACTCATAGATTCAGTGAAGGGCTTACACCCACATCTCTTGAGGGCGAGATTCTCAGCGATGCTGACAAGCTGGATGCACTAGGTGCCATTGGAGTGGTCCGTGCCATTGCACAAGCGGCGACAACGGGTGTTGGTGCAGAGGCGTTTCTCAGACATGCAGATGAAAAACTGCTGAAGCTGCATCAGATGATGTACACGGAGGAGGGAAAGAAGATTGCACAAGCCCGCCATCTGATTCTCAAGAATTTTGTTAACGAATTGCGAAAAGAGCTTGGTAATATTGAATCAAAGAGGTTTCTTTCCTAGATACATCTCAAGATACGAATCACGGATGGATTTCTCAGGATTGAGACCAAGCTCTCTGACCACTTCGAAGATGACTTCTCTAGCTGAAACAATCTGATCCTCATCTTCTACAACGCACTCAAGCTCTAGAAACGTGCCAACATCAATCACATCATCTATGCTTAATGTGATATCACGTATAGTGTAGAATGACCTTATCTTGGTGACCTTTGCAATTTCTTTGAACCCCAGTTGCGTGAGTATCATTCCAGCTTCTCTGGAATCATCAAGCCCAACTGATAACTCAACTCTCGTTTTTGAGAAAGGATCAACTTTCGGGCCTTTGTATGTCATCTCATTGAGAGGTCTATCATCTGCCATGACTCGATGCGGATCAGGATGTGGCTGCCTACTCCTGATCCTAACAGCCTCGTCTGTTTCAGGAAACGACCTACAGGGATGGTCATAGTAAATATCGACTTGAGTTTCAGTGTTGAGTTTTCGCGCACCAATCTCAAGAAGAGCTACCCTGAGCCGCTCGGTCTCTTCAAGGGGAAACTTGACTTCGACCTCGAATCTACTCTCGCTCATTTTCTCTCAGTTCCTCAGCTTTGCATCATCATTTCTCCGAGTTAGGTGTTTCTCCTGCCTAGTCACAAATCTTTGAGTTGCCACAACTCACATAACGGGCGAGAGATTCCACTTGAATGGGTAGCCACTGTGTCAAGGGTCATGAAATACAAGTGTGCAAAATGCGGTAACGAATACGACGATGATAATGTCCCAGCCAACGATGGATGTGGTGGCAGAATTGATATCACCTTCGACCTTGAGGCTGCCAAGGATTCGTTCTCGAGATTGAAGCTGGAACGCAAAGGGGGAGGCCTTTGGAAGTACTTCGACCTAATGCCCCTTCGAAGGCAGAAGAGCATAGTTACGTTGGGTGAGGGGGATACACCGCTTATACAGAGCAAACGACTCAGTCTAGTGATGGGACTGCAGAGTCTACACCTTAAGCTGGAAACAGTATGCCCCTCAGGATCTTTCAAGGACAGGCCAATCTGCGTTGGTGTGAGTCGTGCAGCTGAGGATGGTGCTCAGACTGTTTCAGCAGCATCCTCTGGCAATGCTGCTGCCGCAATGTCAACCTATGCCGCAAGAGCAGGGCTCAGAGCTGTTGTGTTCGTTCCTGAGGATGCACCTGCAGGAAAGCTCATACATCTAAGAACCCTTGGCGCACGTGTTTTCCGCGTTCATAAGCAAGAAGAAGGTGTCGATCCAACAACCACAATACTCAAGGCGGCTTGTAATGAGCTGGGTTGGACACCTACGCCCTCATTTGGTCCGTTCAACTGCTTCCAGTTTGAGGGCACCAAGTCACTTGGATACGAGATTGCCGAGCAGCTATCATGGAGCCCGCCAGATTGGATTCTCTTCCCCACTGGGAGTGGTGGTTTGATGGCAGGCACAATGAAGGGGCTCTGGGAGTTTCAGCAAATGGGGCTAATTGACAGGCTCCCTAGACCCGTTGTGGTTCAGCCAGAGGGATGTGCACCTATTGTCAGGGCATTCAAGGAAGACCAAGATCCTTTGGGAATTAAGCCCTGGGACTCAAATGAAACCATAGCAGGAGGACTGGCAGATCCTTTCCCCTGGGATGGTGATGCTGCTCTGAAATACCTCAATCTGGCAGATGGCAAAGCAGTGGCAGTCGAGGATACACTCATTGAGAAGTATCTTGTACTCCTAGGGAAGCTCGAAGGTGTATTCGCTGAACCGAGCGGAGTCGCTGCTTTGGCAGGGCTAGAAGTTCTAGTAGAACAAGGCGTTATAGATAGATCAGACTCGGTCGTGGTGCCGATTACAGGATCAGGTTTCAAGGATCTGGGAACTCCTGACAGATTGACACCCCCCGTTTCACTTATCGGTCCCAAAGTTGATGAACTGAAGAGGGCACTGGAAGAAGCGTGATGGAATGGCCAATAGACAACTTCGCCAGAAATCTAAGGAGCTTGCAAAGGCAACCGGTTACTTGCCATACATGATTGAACGCTATTTGGCATTGTGGGGTGAAGAGGAAACAATTCAGTTCATTGAGGCTTGCGAGGAACAGATCGCAACTTCAGTTAGGGTTAACTCACTCAAGATTGATGCCAAGGCTCTCCGAACTAGGCTACAGCTCAAACAAGTCACCTTGAGGCCAGTGGAATGGCTAGATGAGGGCTTCTGGGCAGAGTTCGAGGGCTCCCCTGGGTCTCTCTTCGAACATATGCTCGGATACTACTACGTCCAAGGAGTTCCATCCATGACTGTGACGAAAGTCCTGGACCCACGTCCTGGTGAAACAGTCATAGATGTGGCAGCTGCACCTGGTGGGAAAACAACACATATTGCACAGCTTATGGAAAACACAGGAACTGTAATTGCCATTGACGAAGATCGCCAACGAATCAAGAGTCTGGAGAGCAATATTCAGCGTTGTGGGGTGAGTAATGCAATAATACTTAGAGGCGATGCCAGAAAGCTTGACAGATTGGGACATACCCCCGACAAAATCCTGCTTGATTCGCCTTGTTCGGGAGAGGGGTTGATTCCTCTGGATCCTTCCAGAAAGACAAGCACGTCTATGGCCGACATTCGATTCTGTGCGACAAGAGAGGACCAACTCCTAGAGGCTGCAGTGAATGCCCTGCCTTCAGGTGGGACTATGGTCTACTCAACGTGTTCTATTGCTCCGGAAGAGAATGAATACATAGTCGACGAGATTCTTCATAGGCATCCGGATATGAGGGTTATCGAAATACAGCTCGAGTTTGGCTCTCCGGGATACTCTCGACCCTATGGAGTGGAATTGGATGAGTCAATGAAATTGACACGGAGATTCCTGCCCCATCTGCATGGAACAGAGGGCTTTTTCATCTGCAAACTCGAAAAAGAATAAAGACCTCTACTATGTCAGTAATAGGCGATCTCACTGTTTTTATTTGGCACAGGCAGCTCTCTATGCCCGACAACTGATATCCGACACTTCCATAAGGATGTAGGGCGAATCGCCTCAAGAAATGTGAGAGAGAATGAAGCCAGAACTTGTTGACCCTGTTGAGTGGAAGGAACTGACAGACCAGTTCGACGACGAGTTTGGAAGTGGGGTGAGCAAAGCACTCCTTGCAGATAGAGCGCCTGTTACAATCTCAAGAGGTGATACGAAGTCATTCTATCTGGTCCCGAGGGATTGGGTAGGCAATCTCGAAGAGGAGAAGACGGATTTCGAGGTCTATTCATTAGGAATTCGAATGGGCGACCTGAAGGAAGGAAGATTCAGGCTCAGCCTCCAAATCCTGAACGAACTTGCAGAACTTACTGACAAAATACTCGTTGTATCTCGGCAAGGTGCAGAAGCCTTCACTTACAGTCGGAGTATTATCAAAGAGTCGGTCATCAGACTGGACTCTCATCTAAAGCGGGGCCAGAGAGTGATCGTTCTGAACAAGGATAGTGAAGTGTTAGGACTCGCGTCATTATCCGTAGACGGAAACAAGCTGAAACGTCTGGCAAGTGACCGCCTAGTGGGTAAGAACCTTGTTGATATCGGGGCCTATCTTAGAGGCGCTTAAAGCTAGACAAACATGTCACTCGAACGGTCGGAGGACTCAATTGATTGCCGCATCTTTTCAAGGCGCTCAATCTCTTTAGACTCCTCAAGCAGCTGGTCTACATTTGCTGTAACGCCATAGACCTGATTGATTTTTTCCAGCATGTTCGCTGCAGACTTTGGATCTGGCCGACCTCGTGTGGCATATGTTAGCAAGCCAAGTGCAGCTTGATTTCGCATCTCGAGCTCTGCTAGTAGTAGTGCAAGTGGTCCTGCCACAAATAGGCCCTCCTCTAGTATTGGAACAGACCACTTCTCAAGATGCTCCTTATACGCACTTGTTGGAACGCAACGCATTTCCTCTTCATCCTCTTTAAAGCTGGCATCCAGGCCACCCAGCAGGAGAGACTCAGAGAACTGGTTTGCTGCAATCCACTCTGCTAACCGGTCAATCCATCCCCACTGCTCCGAGCTATGGGGTTGAAACCGTGGTACAAGAAATACTAGCTTCTTCTCAGCATACCAGTATAACTCAAAGGGAAGCACCAATCGTTCGTTCTCCATAGAGACGAAGAGGGGCAACATGTCACTCTTGATGAAGCCTACTCTCTCGGCGTCGAGGGCTCGTGTAAGATGGGCAGTGCTGAGAAAGCCTACCTCTCCAAGTCCGTGAAATCCGCAGACGAATGTTGAGCCAGGCTCAACCTTGAAGCCGTCTTTCAGAATTATCTCAAATGTTGAATCTCGTGTAGCAACAAATGCCATTCCATTTACCTCAGTGTGAAGGGGAATCTAGTCGTAACTAAAATCGACTCTTTTGTCAAGGAAGTCAGTTTGCCACCTGCTTTTGAGCGTATGTATGTGTCCACATATGATAAGGTAGAACATCCTAGAATAGACGCTGATAGAACGCTAAAGCGGACTACTGGACTTTATAAGTCTGATAATTAATAGGATAAGATATCAGTTCATAGATTGAATGTATGATTAAAATGACAGGGTAGGGTACCGTGAGCACACTTCGAGAGCTAGAGCTTGCACAGGTAGCACCAAGACTCCTAGAGCTTTTACGTAAACAAGGTGTCGACAGGCTCACCAAATTCCAGCTTGATTCAGTGAAAAACGGTATAATGAAAGACACCAGCCAAATACTCACAAGCTACGACTATGACGAATCATATCAGATAGCTGAAATTGCCATTCTGAATCGAATATCTTCTGATTATCGAGCTCGAGCATTGATTTTATGCCCGAATCCGCATCAAGCAGAAATGAAGTATTATTCCATCAGTCAGAAGTGTCGTCGACTGGGGATTGAGGCAACATCCATCATTAGAAGAAGAACAGCAGCACAAAAGGAATGGCTGGATGGGAGAGTAGTTGTATCAACCTACCAAGCAATGGATATAGCAATCAGAACAGCTCCAGAGGCACTTGAGAATGTCGTCGCGGTGTTGATCGATCGACTTGATCTTATTGGTCAACCAGGCTTAGGAGCTAGGCTTGAAAGAACTCTTGTCGCATTGATGGGAAAGAAAGTGCCTTTGCAGTACATAGCAATCTCACCGCCTGTTGCAGATATAGAAGAACTATCAAACTGGCTTAATGCCATACTAATCATAGACCAGAAAGCTGAGGTTAGACTAATCTTTAGTGTGAAGTCTTTTGAGAGTGTAAACGAATCGCTTGCAGACCTGACCGAGTTTGTACACTATCGTAGGGGGCAGGTCATGATTCTCTGTGCAAATGCTCCTGTTTCAGAGGAATTAGCTATTCGTTTGTCAGGACAAAGTGGACATGATGACTCGACGCTAGATTTGCGACTCACACCAGAACACCGAGATGACCTCAGAGATCTATCTCAAAGCATCATAAAATCATATCCAAAATGTGAAATGACACCAAAGCTAGAATCTACGATAAAACGAGGCGTTGCCTTCTTTCATGAGGGGGTTTCTAGAACACAAAGAAGAAGGATTTCGGCGGCATGGGAAGACGGACTTCTCCCAGTCATCGTGATGCCAACACGTTTCGCCATCGCTAGCGGTCTGAAGGCTACCGTGGTTTTTTTGATGGGAGTATTCATGCAGGAATTGGGAAAGGAGCTTTCTCACGAAGACAGTGTCACAATGCTTACAGAATGGCAACTGAATGATGTGCTTCGATCTGCTGGCAGGAGAGGAATAGACAACGATGCATTCGGTATGGTAGTTGTAGATAATGAAGAGGAGAAGACGCGTGTTCTGGCAAAGTATTTTGTCGTTGATTCTGAAGGAAACCTAGAGCCTAGAATTGGTGAAGTGGATAGCGTAATGGATGACGCTGAGAACATCCAGGATTTGGTACTCGGTCAGTTATGTGGAAGTTCTGTTGACTCTATCGATCCCTTCTCGGTGATTAATCGAACATTTTGGGCAACAAGTAACCGTATGGCTGGAACTATTCGTGATGGTCTGGCCTCTGATGACACAACTGTGGATCAACTTGTTTCTCTAAGGACAACAAGGTCAACGGAAAAACGTGCCGAGGAGATTCCAGATGAGAGTGTCAAGGTCGTTTCCTTGAATCCAACGAAAATCGAGGGATTAATTCATAGTGGAAGTAGAGAGATGTGGCATTATGTGTCGCTTAAGTCCTCTGATGGTGTTTCCTGCTCCTGTGAATCATGGAAATATCAGGGCATACGAAGACATAGACTCTGCAAACACTTAGTGAAGTTCGCAAGACATGCATTGAAAGATGATGAAACTAAGCAATATGCATCCAGTGTGATAGAACAATCCCTTAGAGGGCTCGAGATAATTGGTGATCTTGAAAACGCCGGACTTGTTCACCGCGTGAAGAAGACAACAAGATGCACAGATCTAGGTGAGAATGTAACATACTTGGGAGTTCCAGTGCGAGACGCAAAACGCGTCATGAAAGCAATATCTCAGGGCAAGGGCGACCTCAAGAATATCCTCTTGAACGTGGCGGCTGCGAGGAGCAATCTACCAAAAGATGTAGTCAGCCATATAGTAGAAGCGTTGCCAGTAGATAGCATTGAAGACCTTGTGTCTGAGAAGAACGAAATGCCGGGGATTGTTGAGAATTGTATCGAAGAACTTGACTACATCAACATGATTCTGCTAAGACTGATGGACGATAAGCGAAAAGACAGTCTAAAGAAGGACAGCGTTGCTATGGAGAGCAATCTTCGAACACTCATGGGGGCAATCAGATAGCTTTTTACGTGAGGAATATTGAGCGGGGCCTCAATCGGAGGGCAAGTATCCTTCCCTTTCTGGTGAATATTCATGAAGTTGTTCGAGCATGAGGCCAAGGACATCTTTCGAGCCTTTGGTATGCCAACACCACCAGGTGGTGTTGCAAAGACTCCTGAAGAGGCAAAGAAGCGAGCTGCTGAAGTAGGCAAGCCTGTGGTTGTTAAGGCACAAGTTCTTGCTGGCAAGAGAGGGAAAGCAGGAGGAGTCAAGTTCGCTGACACCCCTGAAGAAGCGGAGAAGCATGCTGAAGAGATTCTGAAGATGAAGATCAACAATCTATCTGTCGAAGCAGTTCTCGTTGAGGAAAAACTGGATATCCAACAGGAAATCTATGCAGGGATAACGGTTGACAGAAACGAACGCAAGTACGTCATCATTGGAAGCGGCACGGGTGGTATGTCGATAGAGGAGCTTGCGGAGGAGAGTCCCGAGAAAATCATAAAGCATTATGTCGACCCTGATTTTGGCCTGCAGCCTTTTGAAGCCAGAGAAATAGCAATTGCAATGGGCTTTGGTGGGAAGAACATCAACGCACTAGCTGGATTCTTTCTCAAGCTTTGGGAGATTGTAAAAGCGCGAGATGTAGAATTGACTGAAATCAATCCCTTAATTTTAACAACAGATGGCAGATTCCTAGCGGCTGACGCTAGGCTTAACATTGATGATAATGCTCTATACAAACACAAGAGGCTGGTAGAGAGTCTAAAGAGAGAGCCGATGGAGCAGAACGAACGAGAGCGGGCAGCTACTCAGGAAGGGATGGCTTATGTTGAGTTGGACGGGGACATAGCATGCATTTGTAATGGAGCTGGACTCACTATGGCTACATTGGACGCTGTGTCACTCTATGGCGGGAAAGCTAGCACCTTCCTAGACCTTGGTGGTGGTTCAGATGCAGAGAGAGTGGAAAAGGGAATCGAGATTGCTATGAAATATGGCAAGGTGAAGGCGATTCTAGTGAATATCATGGGTGGTATCACTCGATGTGATGAGGTGGCCAAAGGCATCGTGGCAGCAAAGAGAGATGGTGACATAGTAGTCCCCTTGGTCATTCGTATGGTGGGCACCAATGAGGAAGAAGGACAAGAGATTCTAAGACAAGCAGGGATTCCATTCCTGAAGACGATGGAAGATGCAGCCCAGAAAGTAGTAAGCCTGGTTGAGGAGGGGGCATAGATGGTCGTATTAGTTGACGAAGACACCAGAGTGATTATTCAGGGAATAACAGGGTCTCAGGGCACATTCCATTCTGAAGCCATGCTAATGTATGGAACAAAGATTGTCGCCGGAGTCAGGGCCGGCAAACAAGGTGAAGAAGTGCATGGAATTCCGGTGTATGATAGTGTCAGAGCTGCAAGAGATGCTCAAAATGCCAACGCATCCGTGATCTTTGTTCCAGCACCTTTTGCGGGTGATGCGGCTTTGGAAGCTATAGCTGCAGATTTGAATCCAGTCGTAGTGATTACAGAACATGTTCCAGTACTTGATGAGATGAGGATGATTCATGCTGCAAAACGCAAGGGTATCACGGTTATTGGTCCCAACACACCAGGCATCATCACACCAAGTGTCAAGCAGAAGCTTGGGATCATGCCCGGGCATGTCTTTTCTGGTGGAAGGGTAGGTCTCATGTCACGCAGTGGTACACTCACATACGAGATAGCTGCAGGAATGACCAATGCAGGGATAGGTATCTCAACAGCAATTGGTCTAGGTGGAGACCCCTGTATAGGTCTGACTCCGGTAGAAGCAGTGGAGCTTTTTAACAAAGACTCAGGAACTGATGCAATTGTCTTGGTTGGTGAAATAGGCGGCGATGCTGAGGAACTTGCGGCAGCATACATAAAGGAGCATGTAGAGAAGCCCACAGTTGCATTCATTGCGGGGAGAACTGCACCACCGGGGAAAAGAATGGGGCATGCAGGAGCGATTATTAGTGGCAGTTCGGGCACAGCTGCAGCCAAGATTGAAGCGTTCACGGAAGCAGGCGTTCCTGTGGCGGAGAAGCCTAGCGATATTGCCAAGCTTTTGAAGGACGCCCTCTAGCATTATGCGTGGAGAGAGCACAAGCTTTTAAAACAGAACCCAGCAGGAAAGCGGGAGCGGCCTAACAGGACTCACTGTGTGCCGCATGTATTGAGGTCTAAGAAATGCCAGTCGCTGACATTGAAAAACGCAGGCTTGCACAGCACTACTTGCTCTACAAGTCAGTATGCAGATACTGTGGAGCAACCAATCCATTGAAGGCGAAGAAGTGTAGGAAGTGCAAGAACAAGGACCTCAGACCCAAAAGGCGTGCTAAGAAGTAGACTGCAAATCTGATAATTCAGATACCCAATTCATTAGATCTTCTTGTACCATTCATAAACAGCTGTCTTCTCGGTTAAGCCGATAGAGTCATACAGTCGATTTGCAGCCTCGGACGGTGCAGCGCCCTGAATACAGACTAAGGCGGGATTATATTTCTCAAGGCGTCTGAGGCCTTCTAGAAGAAGGGCCTTTCCTAAGCCAAGCCTGCGATAATCAGGATGTGTTCCCACTGGTTCGAACTCAGCAATTCTACTCACTGGATCAAGTCTTACGGTGCAAAACGCTGCAAATGAACCATCTGGGGCTACTGCAACCAAGTCAAGCTCTGGAACGTAAAATGATGCATTGCGATAGATCTCAGCTAGTCTTTCAGTCATTACCCTCATGTGCTTGAAGACTGAACCCTGTAAATCTCTATACTTGATGAAATCCTCCAATATATCCACATGTCTGATTGTGAAGCCATCTGGTAGTTGATACTCTGGAATTGGAATTCCCGACGGTCGTGTCCTATGGTAGGAATCGAGATGAAGATTCTCATAACCCATCTCAGCCAATAAGGCTTGGCGTTCCTCATCGGTTTCCTCCACCATGAATCGAATCTCAGAATGTCCCATTTCCTCTACCTGCGTTTCTAACCAGTCAACGAGGTTTCGTTCTAAGAACCTGAAATCTGGATGAATTTGTATCCAGGAAGCCCCTGATGATTTTGCTATTGTGACAGCGACTATCTTGGCAGCTCCTGAATCATCTACTTCCTCCCATATCTTGACATACTCATCCTCTTCATCCTGATATTCGCTTCCACCTGGACCATACTTCAGGTTCTCAAACATTATTGGAATCCAGCTGTGGAGCGATCTATTCAGGTTGTAGATATCAATCAGGAAGGTCCGGACGTCCTCAAAGTCGTTGTCCCAGTGAAAGGATCGCATTTTGATGGTCAAATTTAAGCCCTATTCGCTGCCTCAGTCGCGAATAATTAAACAATGTGGATAGGTGCAACACCAATTTCGGCAGAAATTCAAAAATCTCACGTCTTCTTCCACCCTTAAAATACCCAATGTGGAATGTTGCGACGGTACCGTAATCTTTGATGCTACACTAACTGCGCGCATACTGAGAGATTCTGGTGGCACCAGGTCCAGCATATACATTCACGATAAGAAGTTTGCAGGCTTGACAATCAGCTCTCAGCTTCTTTGTCAACCATCCATCATTCTTATATCCAAATTTCACTCCTGACAGCGCTATCAAGGGCCGGTGATCTAGTCGGCTATGATGCCGCCTTCACACGGCGGAAATCGGGCGTTCGAGTCGCCCCCGGCCCACCATCTTGCTCGAAGTCAATCCGTCACTCTTATAACGAGTTGAACTTCGGAGAGTTTGTTGCGGAGGCTCAAGAATGCCAAAACAGATCTATGATGTAGAGAAATTCCTCGAGATGACAGAAGATGCAAAGGAATGCAGAGTCAAGAGAGGGGGCGGTCAGGTTAAATTGAAGCTCCGAACAACGAGGTATCTCTACACGATTATCCTAGAGGCCCAAGAGGCCGAAGAAGTCCTGCAACGTGTAAAATGCCAGATTGTTGAAGCACGTCCCGAGCCCGGGGAGACCTAAATCTCGACCTTTTCATTCACTTCAGGCACATTGGCCTTTCTTCCCTTCTTCTGAAGAAGCTCTTGAAGCTTATCACACGATTCTGACTCTCCATGAACTATGTGGAACTCAGGATCTCCTGGAATCCTTGTTAGCAAGTCCAAGAGCCCCCTTGAGTCCGAGTGTGATGAGAGGTGGTGCATTCTTACATCAGCAGCGACCTCGTACTCACGACTGCCAACAAGGACTTTCCCAGTCCTTATGAGTTCCGCACCGGGAGTGCCAGGAATCTGGAAACTGACCAGCACTATGGAATTCTTTGGATCATCATGAAGAAGCTTGAAGTATAGATGTGATGCCCCACCCTTCAGCATGCCAGCCGGGGAAATGATTATACCTCCACTCTTTGCAGCCTTTGTACGATCTCTGTTATCTTGAATTATGCGAGTTCTTCCCACCGCTCTACTGAAAGACTGTGGACTCTGAAGGTACTCGGGATGTCTCGTAAGGACCTCGTTGACCTTGCGTGCCATTCCGTCTAAGTATATCGGATACTTCTGAGGTATGTTATTCTTCTCAAGGATGCACATCATTTCTTGACTGCGACCCACAGCAAAGGCAGGAATTAGAACAGTGCCCCCACGCTCCATTGTTTCAATAACAGTATCCACCAGTGCCTTCTCAATCTCAACTCTGTCAGGGTTCGTTCTTCTAGCGTAGGTACTCTCTGTGACAACGATATCATGTTTGGGAAGGTTTTTCCTTGCACCCAGATTCAATTGTGACTCTGTAGCATTGACATCGCCAGTAAAGAGGACTCTTTTTCCGTTGACCCTAACAGACACCATCGAACTTCCGGGAATGTGACCAGCATTGAATAGAGTCATCTCAAAGTGATGGCCGAGAGGAATGGTTTCTTCGTAGGCTGTCGCCTGACACTGTCTTCTCACAAGTGGGATGTCTTTCCGGGTGAAAGGCAATCGACCTTTAGAGATATTATGCATGTCGCGTAAGAGGAGAAGAGTCAGGTCACGTGTTGCAGGAGTACAAAAGAGAGATGCCTCAGTCTGAGACAGAATCCGAGGAACGCCCCCGGAGTGATCAAGATGAGCATGAGTAAGTGCGATACCCTGTAGATTGTCGAGTGGAACCATATCAGGGAATTCTGGAGGTGTAGAGAGCTTTGCACCATAATCGACAATTATGGTCTCGTCTTTATTCTCAAGATAGAAGCCTGAACGTCCAATCTCTCTGCAGGACCCAAGAAATGTGAGCTGTGACATTGAACAACATCCATGACGTGCGGTGATGGTGTCAAGAAAAGGCTTGTGTATTAGGAGCGTTTCTAAACTTCGATGGACCCCAATCGAGTCATTACTGAGGCCTTTCTTCCCCACTGGATAATCGAAATCTATATCAGATAGGCTTCGATACCGTGCTATACCCTAGACCTTAGTGAGCAGTAGCAGGTGGAGAGGCTTCGGGTGACAGCAAAGAAGACCGACGAGAAGTCGGGCGATCAGAGTCACGGCGACTCGGTGATACTAGTAGGTAGCAAGAATGTGATGTCCTACGTTCTGGCCTGCGTGACTTTGTTCAACAAGGGTGCCGAGGAAGTGATAATCAAGGCGAGAGGCCGGCTAATCAGTCGTGCAGTTGATGTCGCCGAGATAACACGTCACAGGTTCATCTCCGAACTTAAAGTCAAGAGCATAGAGATTGATACAACTACCGTTCAAACCGACAAAGGAAGCGACTTGAACGTTTCGACCATCGACATTACACTCACCAAGTAATAAGTCCGATATTTGTTGTGGTCCTCACCCAGAAGCCCAGTCATTGCTGCGGCTTTGTGTGGTGAAGACAGGAATATGAAGCTGCCAATCTGTGTGTTTGACATTGAATCAGACATGCTATGCCCAAATTGTCAGGAGAGATTGGATAGGGGCGATATTACAGATTTTGATATCAAATTCTCAAAATGGCTCTTGGATAAATCTAAGGAGTATCCAGAAATCGATGACCTGCATCTTCTCAGAGCAATAAAATCGAATGGGCGTTTGGTTCTTGTAGTCAAGAAGAACTACAAAGACAGACTTCTTGAAACGGAAGGACTCATGAATGAGGTTGCTGAGTCATATGGAGAAGTTATGATTTTCGAAGGCCCCATAAAGCTGCGAAAGATAGTGAGAAAGTTGATTGACCCCGCATTGGAGGTGGGCGTCAACAGTCTATATCTCCCGGGTGGTACAAAGGAGAGTATTGTCATGTTGAAGCCTGAAGATCGAGATCGCATCTCTTATTCAAAGGAAGACCTCAGAAAGATAGTTTCTGCAGTAATGGGGGAATCTGTTTTATTTCAATATCAGGATGAAAGAGCCGAGAAAGAAGAGAGCACAGGCGACGACATTTTCGGAGAGAAGCTTAAGGAATTTGCCGGAAAGGGTCAAAGACGTTGACTTAGACTCTATGGATTGGATCATTCTTCATTATCTCCCGCATCACAACAGTTGCATATGACCCCTTTCTCAACTGGAAACTTAGGATAAGATTGTCCTCCTCACATTTCCCTATGATATCAAATAGATCGATTGAAAGAAGATGAAAGCCTCCAGCTGAATCAATTGCTTTTCGCTTCGGTTTCCGAAAGTCCTGAAATCGCACATCTTCCTCAGACATAAGGTTCCTCAACATATCGGTCTGAATAGAGGGGGGTGTCTTCGTTGAATATCCGGGAAGAGGAATTGAGAGCCCATATTCGCCCGTTTCGACAAGCTTGGATCTCTCTTCGAAGTTCCTTTCTGTAACGAAGAGCCATGAATCTCGCCCTGAATGTGCCTCATCCAGTTTGATTAGGAAGTCTCCCGGAATCGGATGGTCAAGGGGGAGAGATGACTCTGCTCGTTGGCTTGCGAGACGATTAAACAGGTATGACTGATATGCGTGAACGAAAATAGTGAGGACGCGTGAGGGCATCCGTGAGATTGCTCGCTCAAATTCACCGGGATGTTTCATGAGGTACTTTAGCAAATCTCGTTCATATCTCAGGTCATCGGGGAATGCTGCAAGAATGCCCTCGTCTGGTGTGAAATCATCTGCTAGTTTGTGTCGGGCTTCTGTTATCTCCTCAGATTCATATTCAGTTGTGACTGAAAGCATGAGTCTAGCTGCTTCCTCAAAGTCATCTTTTACAAGTGCTTTACCAACCAAGTGTGTAAAGGGACGAGTCACTCCGAATCTCTGAACACCAAAATAGTTGATTAGAGGCTGCTTGGTCAGCGCTCGGACAGATTCCATTGCCATATCGCAGTCCCTATCAATGTTCGAAAGGCGAATTGTGAAACGGTTTCCCCACAGGTCTCCAATCTGTATTGGATTTCGTGCCGATTTCAGATTGCTAATTTGGATGCGGGACAGTCTTGCATTCACAAGATGTTCAGCCGATCTAAATGGCACCGACATTTGCTGTGTGGTGATTGCTCGCTTGTCCTTTAAACCAGCATATGTAACAAGATGTTGAGGCAAGCCAAGTTCTGCAGCAATAATTGTGGCAACATCGATGGTTGTCAGACCCATCTTTTGCGCATCAAATCTGATGAACTTCGCCTTCTCCTCAGGAATCAGTAGTTCGGGAGTTTCATTATTCCAATCTTGGACAGAAAGCAGTCGTCTATCAGAAGCAATCTCTTCAACGATGAAGTCCTCAAACCGGACTTTCAGATTGCCTCCTACTCCAGGAGTGCTTGTACTGTAGAGTTCCATCCCAATTGATAGTTCTAGAGGATATATTGTTCTCACAGAAACCCATCCTCTCGTCATAGCAATTTCAGATCGCCAGTCACTCTGTCAATCTTCTCTGAAGGCCCAGGACCAACTGCTATGACTGTGGTTGTTCCAGGGGGCAGCTCGGTCATACCTGCATCTCGAATTAATGCAAATGGCACATCCAAGTCTACAGCGAGCCTACGCAGTTCAAGAAGTTCCTCCTCTGATGCGACCTTCACAACGACCTTCTTCTGCCCCTCGTTGAACCAAGCCTTCCACGCGTGCTGGTGAGTTACACGAACCCTTTCAGAAGCGCTCACTGCACCATGTGCAACTTGAACCGCCATCTTGCCCTTACTCATTCCAAGGTCAGTTCTCACCGCTATTATCTGTTTGAATTTGAATTTTCGTAGACTCATGACAGATGCCTTCTCTTTGCAGCGACATCTTCATCCCTTGGCGAGAGATAAAAAGGGTGTCCTATGTTGTATTATAGAAGATGAATCATACTGGATATGACGCAATTATTGTAGGCGGCGGTCCTTCAGGACTCATTTCAGCTCATAGAATAGCAGCAGATGGTCATAGGGTCCTTGTTCTGGAGGAGCATGAAACCATCGGAGAACCGGACCATTGTGCGGGGCTTCTAAGTACGTCAGGTCTGGATTCTCTAGGGCTTCAACCTCCAGCAGATGTGATTCAGAATCATGTTGTGGGCGCACGGATATTCTCTCCATCAGGTTATAGTTTCTATGTGGAAAGAGGGCGACGGGAAGCAATTGTAGTCGATAGAAGTAAATTTGACCTTTGGTTAGCAGATCGAGCCTTGGATGCAGACACTAGCATCATGACTGGCTCCAAGGTGAAGAACATTAATTGGAAAAATGGCAGGATAATTGGCGTACGCGCAGATGATGATTTCTCCGCAACAATCGTGATTAACGCGGAGGGCTCACGATGCCAGATTTCTAAGCAGGCGGGACTGCCTGTAGTTCCACACTCCAGCAAACACCCTGCGTTTCAGGTTGAGGTTTCCGGTGCTGATGTTGATGATGATATAGTTGAGATGTTTTATGGTCGTGCAACTGCACCAGGATTCTTTGCTTGGATTATCCCACTAGGAGATGGGAGAGCGAGGGTAGGTCTAGCAGCAAGAAGCCTATCAAAGAAGAGACTGATGGCTTCGATTAGGCATCATCCTGTGATGAGTGAGCGATTGAAACGTTCTTCCATACAGCGGAGCTTAGGAGGCATTGTACTTGTTGGGCTGCCCATAAATAAGACTGTGAAGGATAATCTTCTGGTGGTTGGAGACGCTGCAGGAATGGTCAAGTCAACGACTGGTGGAGGTGTCATCGTAGGAGGAATGGCCGCAATTGTGGCAAGCAGAATCGTAAGAAAGGTCTTGCACAATCAAGATCAATCCAACATAATGCTAGAGAGATATGAGGGGGCATGGAGATCACTCCTTATGAGAGAACTCAGGACTATGCACATAACTCAGAAGCTTCTCTCATCATTCTCGGATAGAGGACTGGATTCAATAATCAGGGATGCAGACAAATTTGGACTGACTGAAACCATCAGACGAGAGGGGGACATGGACATGCAAAGCAGAGTCATTCTTAGCCTTCTCTCGAAACCTATGACTCTGATTGCGGGTCTGAAGGCAATTAGATTCATCAATCCATTCTTCTAGTTTGTTAGAACACCTTTATGAGTGTGCCAACACTCAATTTCGCAGGCCGAGGTCCGAACGAATGGATGAACCAAATGAAACAAACATTCTTGGGATATCCAAGAAGGTACTCGAAAGCTACCCAATCTGCAATCACTGCTTGGGTCGTCAGTTCGCCTGGCTGAGTACCAATACATCAAACCATGAGAGAGGTGCTGCCATCAAATTGACACTGTCAATGGTAGCAGATGAGGACCTCAAGTCTGGCAGTAAACAATCTGGAGAGAAATTGATTAGTATACTCGCGAGTAATGGAATGTTTGAACCTGCAAAGGCTTTGGCTACAAAGAATTCCATTCAATACGAGGACCAGACATCGTGCTATCTCTGCTCAGTGAACGGGGTATCTCTCTTTGATAGATTGCCTGACATAGCAGAAAGGGCGAAAAGAGCAACTGGTGAAGTAGAGTTTAACTCCTTTCTGATTGGATGTATTCCTGCAGTCAATCTCGATGAACGACAGGATGAGATACGAAGCTCTTTTGGTCTGCTCCATGGTGAGGCTTTGAAGGCTGATTTCAATAGAGAACTGGGCAAGATTCTACTCGAACTCCTTGAGCGCCCTGTGGACTTCAATAATCCGGAGATTGTTATCGTATACAGAATGGATGATGATAGAATCGAGGTCAATAGAAATCCGATATTCATCGAAGGAAGGTATAGAAAACTGAAACGCGGCATTCCTCAGAGCAGGTGGGACTGTGGAGCTTGCAGAGGAAAAGGCTGTGATTTATGCGGCGGAACTGGGCGAAAATACCCTGATTCGATATCTGAATACATAGGAGTTCCAACGCAACAAGCAGCTCAAGGAACTAGGTTCAAGGTCCATGCAGCTGGAAGAGAGGATATAGATGTCCTCATGCTTGGCGACGGACGCCCCTTTGTTGTTGAGGTTTCCCAACCACTTGTTCGCACTCCTGATCTTGAGTCTTTGGCGAGGAACATCAACAAGGAGGCAGCAGGTAGTATAGAGGTGCATGGTCTCAAATCTGCAAACAGGATGAGAGCACAGACGATCAAGGACGAGGCATCAGAAAACGTGAAGGAATACAAAGCTATCATCAGAACTGAAGGAAAGGTCAGCACAAAAACGTTGAAGACCGCCTCCAAGGCTCTCAGTGGAATAGACATTGAACAACGCACTCCCAATAGAGTTGCTCATAGAAGAACCGACTTGGTGAGAAAGAAACGAATCTATGAAACACGCCTCAAGAAGAAGGAAGATTACCTAGTAGAAGGCTTCTTCAGAGTACAAGGCGGAACGTATGTCAAAGAACTGATTTCTGGAGATAATCATAGAACATCGCCCTCGCTGGCGGAGAAATTAGAAACCCCTTGTGATTGCCTCGAACTTGACGTAACAGCGATTTATGAACGAGACGGACCATAATCCTTAAGTGGCGACCCTAGAGGTGATGCTGGACCTCGTGCGCCCAGTTGACCTCAGGCGTGTCGAGGTACAGATTTCAGGAAGATAATGTCCCATGGTCAAGAAGAGTCATGGTTACCGTGCCAGAACAAGAAGCCTGATGAGTAAGAGGGTACGGCAACGTGGGATAAGCTCTCTTAGCAGATTGCTCGTTGATTACGAGGTAGGCCAGCGTGTAGACATAGTCATAAATCCTAGTGTTCACAAAGGCATGCCCCATCGTAGATATCAGGGTAGAACAGGAGTGGTCACTGGTAAGAGGGGCCGTGGAATCGTTGTTGATGTCAAGCTTGGCAATGCAACCAGAACTCTCATCATCCGACCAGACCACCTTCAACCAAGCAGAGGCTGATGGAAAATGCCCAAGGAAATAGTCAGTGAAGAGGAGGTCACTCTTCCAAAGGTGAAGAAACTGCTCTCACAGAGAGCCAAAGAGGGCGAGTTGTCTTTCCAGCAGAACATCACTCTAGAGCATGCCTCTGGCTTCTCAAAGATGGCGCCTGCTGTTGCAGACAAACTCTTGATTCGACTTATTAAGAGCTTCAGTCTAACCAGAGCACAGGCAGTTCAGGTAGTGAACATTGCTCCGACAACAGCTGAGGAAATGAGAACCATTTTGGATGCTAGGTCTACAGATCTTACTGATGAGCAAATCGCAGAGATCGTGGAAGTTGTAAAGAAAGTAGTAGCATAGCTTCTTTCGCGGTTTCTCAATCACGCTGAAGTAACACTTTTTATCCATTCTCCACAATCTTTTGCATGATGATGTGGCCACAGAGAGCCGGATGTGAAGAAAGATGGAAGGACAACAAGACAGAATGTTTGAAACACATGCATATGTCTTGGCAGTTATTCCGCCGAAAATGTATCTCCGCGACTCAAGATCCAGAGGTGAAACCATAGTACAGGGAATAGGAGAGTCATTCTTCACATTGTTGGAAATGGTACCACATCGTGGAGCCAACCTTCATCCTCAAGAACGTCTTTCTATCGAGAAGGATGCGCGAAGTAAGATAGATCATGTAAAACGCCGCATCTTCTTTGAGGACTTGGCCCCCGAAAGTGAAGCAGAGCTTCCTCTCGTGGTAGAGATTATTGTGACTAAGCATGAACACAGGTTTGTCCAGTTCTTCAACGAAGCAGCACCTATTACTACAAGATTGCACTCCCTACAGCTGCTGCCTGGCATAGGTCAGACGCTAATGTGGGCTCTCTTAGATGAGAGAAAAAGAGAGCCGTTCAAGAGCTTTGAAGACATAGCTGCAAGAACAAAGCTGCAGAATCCCAAGAAGGTGCTCACGGCTAGGATTATTGACGAGCTTAAGGAGGACGTGAAACGCTGGCTGTTTGTTAGGCCTCCCCGGCGCGATGATGAAAAAGAACGGTCCAGGTGATGTTCCTGACCGAAGAACGCATTCGCTCTCTTCTTCGCAAGTACAACGTAAGGCCTGACAAGAATCTGGGTCAGAGCTTCCTAGTCAATCCTGTTGTGGCCAGAAAAATCGTAGATGAGGCTAATCTCGATTCGGATACAAGAGTTCTTGAGATTGGTGGAGGGCTAGGGACATTATCTGAGAAACTAGCAGAGTGTGCAGGTAGAGTCTATATCATTGAGATTGACAAGAGATTGGTCCTAGCACTTCGCGAGATATTAAGCGATTACTCAAACGTTGACATCATTCAAGGTGATGCACTTGCAGTTAACATGCCTGAAGTTGATAGAGTGGTTTCGAATCTCCCCTATAGCATTTCTTCGCCAATCACTTTTAGACTGCTGGAGGAAGGGAAATTCCAGTTTGCTATCCTCATGTATCAAAATGAGTTTGCACAGAGACTTATTGCAGAACCTGGAAGTTTCAACTACTCAAGACTATCGGTTGATATTCAGTATTTGGCTCGCATTCAAGAGGTCATGAATGTTCCAGCAACGGATTTCTACCCTACTCCTGCTGTCGACTCCTTGGTCGTTAGAGTTGACCACCGTAGGGATGGGTCCTTTGCTAGGAACAAATCCATTTTCTTCTGGCTTGTCCATGGCATCTACTCTTACCCGAATAAAGTCCTCAGAAAGGCACTCAGGATTTGGTTCAAGAACCTGGGCCAAGAGGGAAACTTAGTCGATGAAGTCATCGAAAGAGCATCTGGCACTTTGGATGGTACAGAGCGGCTTCGAGGGCTAAATCAGGAATTGATCGTGATCCTGGCCGATATACTCCTTGAATTGATAGAGGAAGGAGAGATTGCAGACCCAAGAGGGAAATCCAGTTGAAACTCAATGACATGAAGTTCGAAATCGATGATGGTGTGTATCCGCCAGCTGAAGACACATACCTTTTGTTAGACGCCATTGAGGTAGATAACACCGATTCCTTCCTGGAAGTTGGGTGTGGAGCAGGCCTAATCTCAATGGCTGCCGCAAGAGTTGCCAAGAGTGTAATTGCAATTGATTTGTCACTGGATGCTGTCAAGAACACCGCCAGGAATTTTATTGCCAATTCGGTGGATGGAAGAAGCTGCGCCATCCAATCCGATCTTCTCAGTGCACTCGCCCGCAATGCGAAGTTTTCAGTCATTGCCTTCAATCCGCCATATTTACCAGAGGATGGAATTGTCACAGAGATGGACCATGTATTTGTGGGTGGGGGTTCCGGAGTGGAGCTCACTGAGAGATTCATCGAACAGGCGATTCCACATCTTGAGAAGAATGGACGTATCTATATCGTGGTATCAACACTGGCGGATATTGATCGAATCACGGACTTCATGGAATCACAGAACCTCCAGGTCAATGCCATTGCAGAAGCACCACTTTTCTTTGAAGCAATACGGATATTGCAGGGAAGCACTTGAAGTGGGCCACACGGACACCTTTTTATGAAAGCCCTATCCACAGGCGAAGGAAGCGAGAGGGATATGCATGTCTGAAAAGAAGGCTAAGAAGACTACAGCCAAGAAGACAACCAAAAAGAAGGCTGCCCCGAAGAAGACAGTCAAGAAAGATGCTCCGAAGAAGACCAAGAAGAAGGAGGAAAACACTGTCATGGAGGGTAGTTTGATATACGTGGACTACGTCGCAAGGACCAAAGATGACGGTATGATCTTCGATCTTACGCTTGAAGAAGTCGCGAAGGCAGAGAATCTCTACAGCGAAAAGGATCGATATGAGCCAATTCTTGTAGCTGTTGGCTCAAACTGGTTGCTGGAGGCCATTGAGGAGGGATTGGTGGGCATGAAGATTGATGAAAGCAAGACAATCAATGTCCCTCCAGAACGAGGTGCGGGAGTTCGCGACCCTTCACTTGTGAAGAAGATAGCAAAGATGCGCCTTGAGAAGCAGGGGGTCAGGATTCAAAAGGGTGAGAGAGTCACTGTGGGACGAGAGCAGGGAGTCATAACACAGGTTCTTGGAAGAACAGCCATTCTTGACTTTAATCCACCATTGGCAGGAAAGACCCTAGTCTTTGATGTCACAGTAAAGGGAATTGTCAGTGAGCCTAATGACAAAATAATGGCCATTCTCAAGAGAAGACTCCCAGGGGTACCTCCAGAGAGGTATTCAGTCACAGTGAAGGGGAAGACCATCACCATCGAGTTCCCCAAGGAGTCAAGGTATATCCAAGATTTTCAATATGCAGAAATTGGAGTCGCAATGGATGCCTTGAAGGTCATCAGTACTGCTGAAAAGGTCCAGATGGTCGTGACCTATGAGCGACCAGAACCCCCACCAAAAACAGATGAAACTAGTGAGTAAGACGTTTTTACACCACTTAGAAACGTTTTTAAAAAGAAATTCGGACCTCGAGTCTGTCACTAGTTCTCCTGCATTAATCTTCATACAGGGAGTTCAATCAACATGGAACAACCATCGCAGGCACCGGAACAACTGAAAACCGGAACCACAACCGTAGGCCTTATAGCTAAGGACTGTACAGTCCTGGCTAGCGACACAAGAGCCACAATGGGCTTTCTAATCGCTAATAAGACAGCTCAGAAGATTTACAAAATCACTGACCGTATTGGTGCTACCATTGCAGGTTCTGTTGCAGATGCGCAGAACATCATGGATCTCTTGAGAGCCGAGTCCAAGCTGTTTGAGATTCAGCGAGGTCGGCCAATGCGGGTCAAAGCTTTGACACGTCTGTTGAGCAATATAATGTTCTCTGGACGAGGATATTACCTGTTGCAGTGTGTTGTGGGTGGTTTCGATGATGATGGCCCACAGGTCTACTACAACGACTACATTGGCTCAGTACTTACTGACAAGTACGTAGCTACAGGTTCAGGCTCGCCAGTAGCACTCGGTGTTCTAGAAGATGATTACAAGGATGATCTCGCCAAGCAAAAGGCAATTGAGCTGGCCGTACGAGCAGTTGCAGCTGCAATCGAGAGAGATGCCGCTTCAGGCAACTCGATTCTCGTAAGCGTGATTGACAAAGATGGCTACCAAGAATTGCCCCAAGAGAAAATCCTGAAGATCTGGAAGAAATAGTGACAGTGTTTGTATGGTTCGCACCGTGCGAACGACACTGATGAAACAGTGTCCCCCTTTGGGCACATGATATCTCAGAGCGCCAAGAGGGAGTATGAAGGGCCATATTTGTGAAGTGATTTTAGCATGACTTCTGAAGTCAAGACAGAACATATCGACATTCGAGAGAGTGTGAAAAAGGCACTCCCCCGATCAGCTGCAGTAACCTCCGTTGAGTTTGAAGGGCCAGAGATTGCCATATATTCCAAGGCACCAAAAATACTCCTAGATGATGGAGACAAAATCAAAGCCTTAGCACGCAAGATGAGAAAACGTCTTGTTGTCAGGTCTGCTCCAGAAGTCAGATTGGATCATGCTGAAGCTGAGGAAGCTATTAGGAAGCTCGTTCCCTCAGACGCAGAGATCACATCAATCGACTTTGATGTGTCAAGAGGGGAGGTCATCATTGAAGCACAGAAGCCAGGACTTGTGATAGGTAGGAGTGGTACCACTCTTCGAGAGATTACAAGGAGGACTTTTTGGAGGCCAAGCGTCATGCGGACACCTCCAATTGAGAGTAAACTCATCAAACAGATTCGATACATCGTACAGTCAGAGGCCGCCTACCGGAACAAGATTTTCAGGGACATTGGCAAAAGAATCCATCGGGAGTCATTCCTTGACAACGGATGGATAAGACTCACGGCATTCGGAGGTTTCAAGGAGGTTGGACGGCAAAGCATGTTCTTGCAGACCTCAGAGAGTAACATCCTCCTTGAATGTGGAGTGAATGTGGGAACTCCAAGCAAAGCCTACCCACGTCTAGACATGCCAGAGTTCAATCTCGATGAACTAGATGCGGTCATAATCACTCATGCTCACCTAGACCACTGCGGGATGGTTCCATTCTTGTTCAAGTATGGTTATAGAGGACCGGTCTACATGACGGCTCCAACGCTGAACCTTGCCACTCTCCTGCAGCTTGACTACCTTGATGTGGCTGAGAGGGAGGGCAAACTCAGGCCATATCGTGACAGAGATGTGAAAGAAGCGATACTTCATACTGTCACGCTGAATTATGGAGAAGTCACAGACATTGCGCCTGATGTGAGGCTCACTCTTCATAATGCAGGACACATACTCGGTTCCGCAATAGTTCATCTTCACATCGGAGATGGCCAGTACAACTTGGCATACACAGGCGACTTCAAGTTTGGTAGGACTCGCCTTCTTGAGCCAGCCACTTTCACATTCCCGCGTCTGGAAACGCTTATCGTTGAAAGCACTTACGGACACCCAACCGATAAGATGCCCCCTAGGCAGGAGGTGGAACGCAAGTTTGCCTCCATCATTAAGAGAACTGTCGAACGAGACGGCAAGGTCCTGATTCCGGTTCTTGCTGTCGGCCGTGCTCAGGAAATCATGCTGGTCCTAGAAGATCTTGTGACCAAGAAGCGAATTCCCAAGATACCTGTGTATATCGAGGGTATGATTGCCCAAGCGACAGCTATTCATACCACTCACCCTGAAGCACTCAGCAAGAAGATTCGTGAGATGATCTTCCACCAAGGAATCAACCCATTCCTTAACGAGATATTCGTTCAAGTGGATAGCCACGAGCAGCGTGAGGAGATAGTAGAGGGAGAGCCTTGCGTCATCATGGCCACATCTGGGATGCTGGCAGGAGGACCCAGTGTCGAGTACTTCAGACTACTCGCACCTGATGAGAAGAACACCCTATGTTTTGTGAGTTACCAGAGCCCTCAGACGCTTGGAAGCAGGATTCAGAAGGGATGGAAGGAGATTCCAATGAGGAATCGTGATGGGCAGCAGATTATAGTTCCAGTCAACCTGGAAGTAGCCACTGTCGAGGGATTCTCTGGTCACTCTGACAGAAAGCAGATTCTGAATTTCGTAAAGCGTGTCAATCCTGCTCCTGAAAGAGTTCTCACATGCCATGGTGAAGCAACAAAATGCCTGAATCTGGCATCAACTATTCATAAGGCACTGAATATAGATACAAAAGCCCTCAATGTCACAGAGAGCATTAAACTCCGATAACCGATGAACACTAGAGCCTAACAAATGACGGAGTGACAATTACACAAGTGTCATTGACCAAGGCGATATCAGCTTGGTAGCTGCGAGTTTCCCCTCGGATTCTCTCTATTATTCGCTTCAGTTCAAGGTGCGTCTTCTCTTTTCCATCATTAAGACTGGAAATGTCAAGGAGCACAATGTTCCCTTGGCGAATCTGATTAACAATGTATGGGACGTCTTCAAGAGACCCAAGACGCTTTGATCTAACGAAGATCGACTCCAATTCAGCTAGTCTTCTGCAGTCATGAGTCGGGTCGAGTTCTGTGTGGTCAATGGCTGGTGAGAAAACACCGAGTCCGGGGTATTTGGGCTTGGCATCGGTCTCAGTTGTTGTGCTGACATCTTTGCTCCTGAGTCTGGATAAGAATCGCAACTAGATTCACCTCAAGTTCTGATTGCAAGAGAGATTCATACCAAGAAAAGACCGAGTATTATGCAAGCAGTGCCAAGTCAACAACTTTTATACTCCTTCTCGGTATCAATGAGTGAGAATGATGTCGTCGAAGAGTGTGGAGGACACGCAGATTGCGAAATTGCAGGACCAGCTCAAGGCCCTAGGCAATAGGTATGCGGTAGAGATTCTGGAAGTCCTCAGTCCTAAGACTGGAGATATAATTCCAAGTCTTGGGTGGGATGGCATAGTCGACGGCGTATTGGGATTAAAAGGAGTCCACAAACCAGAACCCAGTACAGTTGAAGGCAAGACTCAGCAAGAGGCAGACTACCAAGAGAAGCGCCAGCGATTTGTATCTGGCGGAACGCTCTACGAAACCATGAACAAGTTAGCCAAAGTCGGTTTTGTAAACACCATCGGTGTCAGAGGGAGGAAGAATAGGAGATTCACAATCACGCATGAGGGACGACTTGCACTTTCTGCGATATTAAGTATGCAGGGTCCAACAGCCGTCGATACCGAGATTCAGAAGGCAGCAAAGGTTCTCCTAAAACATAAGAATTTCACAAGACTGCTTCCAGCCCAAGAGAAGTTTCTCGAGGAGGTTGGTGATGTCGATGGCAACCTTGTCATCCAGATGCCCCCGGGTTCAGGAAAGACCTTCCTCGCAATGATCGTCATTTTGATCAGGCTACAAAGAGGGGTGAAATGTCTCTACCTGACTCCATATACATCACTCAACACTCAGGTCATTGATGAGTATCGAGAGCTGATTGAGAATCTAGGCTACTCTGTTGTAAGACATGATGGCTCGCATAGAGCTACTGACTCAGAGCTGCAAAACGCAGGACTTGTTGTGTCAGTCCTTGAGTCATCTCTCTCTGCTGTTCTGCAGGGAAGTCCTTGGACTGACAATATTGGCCTTGCTGTTATTGATGAACTGACCGAACTAGATTCTGCAATGGTCAGAAAGGAACCCCAAAGTCTTGGTACTGATAGAAGCACGAAGCTTGATTGTCTGATCACTCAGTTGAAGGACAAGACACAGCTGCTTACCCTGTCTTCACGCTTTGGTAAAACTGGTGAGATTGCTGACTGGCTTGATGCCAAGATATTCCGCCCAAGTGTGCGACTCACTCCAGACGAGTTCATCGTTTGCGAGGGAGATGATGGCTTTATCATCGAGAGCAGCGATGGTACTCAACTTGGCATCTCTCGGAAAAGAGACCCTCTTGATGCCACACTTGAACATATGGAAGATTACCAAGGTAGCGCTGTGCTCATTGTTGTGGGAACACGTGATGCAGCTGAAGGGATAGCAGAGTACATGGCACAGATGCATCCTCGAGCAATCCCTGAATACACAATTTCAATGATACTTGGTCCTGAGAGGGATTTACCTGTCACATCAAGACTAAAGGAAACTCTTGTTCATGGGGTTGCATTTCATCATGCAGGACTAAATGTTGAAGTTCGTGAACGTTTGGAGAGAAGTATCAAGAATGGAACAGTCAAGACTGTTGTATCCACTACTGGCATCACTTCAGGAATCAGCTTTCCATTCGATTGCGTCATAATCGCTTTTGGCACGGGCATGTATTTCTTGGTGTCGAGGTCAAGATACCTACAGATTGCAGGGCGAATAGGGGAGTACTATCTCTCCAAGCACGGGGGACAGGTCTATCTAATATATGATGGCCCAACCATGCAGTTTAGAGATATCGAAACTCTCAAGGAAACGCTTCTTCATAGGCCAATTGACCCGCTTCGTCCAGGAGAGCTTCATCCGGCACTTATCTCAAGTTTAATGATGAGGGAGGCTGTCAATGGGAAACCATTCACCAAAGAAGCATCTCTATCAGGATTCCTCAAATTCGCGGAAGCAACCTTCAGAGGACATGTGAATGAGGGTTATGCAAAGAATATGACCGATATATTCCTGAAGTTGTTTGATTGGCTTGTTGGACAAGGAGTCTTCGAAACCAAGAATGGCAAATTCAAGATAAGCAGTGAAGCAAAAGCAGCAGTTACTTCTGGATTGAATATTCTCGAGTTCGTTGCGGTCAGAAACACTTTGAGGGATATGAGACCCGACACAGAACAGTCTGAGTTTGTTGAGATGCTTCTGACTTTCAGCCTGCCTCAGGGAATCCGTCCAAGAGCCTTGATTCCGACAGAGATAGAACTCAGGCTAGCTGAGCTTGACCCGCCTGATGAGAGATACATAAGATTCAAGCAGCGTCGGGATGATTTCAAGAAGCTGGTGCTTCATGGCTGGCTCGACGAGATGAGTATCGAGGAAACAATTACACGTACTGAAGCAGCTGCCAGAGACGCCCTTGAAGGTAAGCAACCAATTGGGGGTGACATCGGTGAAGGAGACCTTGAGGCACTTGTAAGAATCTCCAGCAATATTTCCTGGAGTATCAGTGAGTTTCTGCGAGCTACGAAAAGAAAGAAACTTGCGCGAAGGTTTGAAACCCTCAGCTATCAACTCAAATACGGAGTTCGAAAAGATCTAGCAGGATCAGACATCTTCGGATTGCGAATATTGTTGGAAGATAGCGCAGATAGATACCTCTCAAGAGAAGAGATTCGGACTTTATTCGATCGAAAGTATAAGTCAATCAATGATATAGTGAAAAAGGACATAGACGCTAAGAAGTCGGGTTTTGCTCGAGACCGTTTCGCCAAGAACTGTGGACTGGATGCCGATCTAGCCAAGGTGGTATACAAATCCGCTTTGGAACATATCAAAGCGCAATTTGATAATGAGGACGACTAGCCTTTGCCAAAATTCCATAATGCATCATTGACATGATGTTTTGACATAATGACCTTTCCTTCAGATGCGGCTCTTAGCTCCTCTGTGGACATCTTGGATACCCCCACAGCGAGAGGTTTGCCATGCCGTTCGTCAACGATTGCTACAATTGATCCTGGTGCTATTCCATCTGCGACCTTTGTGATTCCAGGACGCATAATGTCGGCACCATTGACAACAAACCTCACTGCGCCCATATCAACTGTCACGGTAGGGATTGAGATGACTCCATGTAGCAGGGCATGGAGTGTAGGGAGTAGCTTGCCGTCGTCCTCAAAGAAGATTATCTCACCCTCATAGAGAATTATATGCTCTCCAGTGTCGAGAATCCCTTCCTCAAGTTTCACCTTGGGATCGAGACTTGCTGGCTGTGCACCTAGTTCCTTCTCTATGCGGTCCATGTACTCTCGTTGATTCCGCTTCTTCAACAGATGACGTTTCTTTATTCTCTCTATCTTCGGCATTTTCTAGTAGGAAGCCACTAGTCCTTTTCAAGGCTGCGAATTGGCCTCAATAAGGGCTTTTACTGCATAAGCTCCATCGTCATGTTTTTAAGCCATGTCCGAAGACTAGCGCTAACGTCACAGGCTTGAGGCCTCATGACGTTTCTTCTACGTTGGTGAAGCAAATGAATGCAGGTCGACCTATGGAACTCCTACAGAACTCGATTGGAGCGCAGGTGCTCGTTGAGCTGAAAGGCAGGAAAAAGATCAAGGGTCGTCTGCGCGGCTACGACCAGCATCTGAATCTTGTATTAGAGGATGCAGAAGAAATCTCATTCGATGCCGAAACTGGTGAGCAGACAGTGACACAGGTCGCTAATGTGATCGTGAGAGGTGACAATGTGGTCATTGTATCACCGCCGCCTAAACAGGGCAAGAAGGAGTAGACGGGCATGGGAAAGGGTACACCCTCAAAAGGCAAGAAAAACAATCCACACCATATACGATGTAGAAGATGCGGCAGAAGGGCATACCATGTCAGGCATAAGAAGTGCGCGGCCTGTGGTTATGGTGCCTCAGCCAGACTTCGCCAGTACGCTTGGGCTCACAAGAAGGTCCACGGAGTCCGAGTCCGCGGATAAACAGCCTATTTCTTCATTTCTCATCAATAGGAGAGTTTCAGGAAATTCCTGCATGTGATGATATGCTTGAAATCATAGGACTTCAGGAATGATGTCACGAGTTCTATGGTCCTCCTGTATCCGCTCTCCAGAGGCATTCATCCTCCTCGGAACCGCCTACCAGAAATTCGTAGTGATATTTGTAGATGTGCAGTCTTCCACAGATAGGGCATCGTTTCACTGCGTTTGAGTAGTATGCGAACTTCAACGCGGTTTCCAGTTAACCGAGATCAACGCAATCAACGCTTTTTAGCTATCAACGCAACAACTACAATTACAGCCAATCCAGAACCAACAAGTACTACAGGATTCAATTCAAAGTCGCCTCCGGGGGTTGATGTTGGTTCAGTTGTAGATGTTCCAGTTGTAGTAGGTGTTGTGGTCGTAGTAGTTGGCGAAATTGCATTTGAAACATTGACCGTCACAAACCAAGAACCTAATAGCCCCCAATTATCCCAAGAAAAGACCGCTACAACAATTGACCCATTTTCATGTTCTGTTGTATCCCATTCATACGATACCATTGATTCATTATAATAAGCCTCGGCTAGGGACTCATCTATAACGAGATGAATTTCTCTTGTTTCCCAAGGTAAATCGCATGTAGCATTTATGTGGATTGTATTGACACCTGTGTAAGTTTCACCAGGCACTAGACTAATCGTAACGTCTGGACCCAATATACGTGTCCAAAAACGAAGATTGACATTTACCCACGAAGACTCGTTGTTAACGAAATGTACTTCGTAATTTACTTCCGACTCATCAGTATTTAACCAATGTATGCTGCCAAAGGTAGCATTTGCCATCTCTTCTATAACTGTCGTTCCGTTCTGTATTAGACGAAAGGTTATGTTTACACCCGGAGTATTGACTGTAAAATTCCCAAAAAGATTGTTCAATGGCTGTGGACTTATCAAAGTAAATGTGGCTTCCGGAGCCAAATTCCTATCACCATCATACCATTGCACATTATGGCCATCAGATGCCAAAGCAAACACATCATCTTCCACCTTCGCATTACCAATCCCCTCACTGACACTCACAGTAAATAGAGATAGTAGTAGTACAACACACAGCAATCGCTTCATAGTTTCCCACACCTTAGCAATTTCGATTCGGAAGATTGTCAGATTGATTTTCGGACCTTGGCAATACTTCTTCTCAATTCCTGCCACTCCTAATGTGGAGTTTTTTGAACTTAAGAAAAGCTCCTATGTCATTCATAGACTTCCTCTTTCTCTGTGCCCTTTTCAGTCCCCCATCAACACATACTCTCGGCGTTCAAGTTGTGCCTGATTCTATAGTAGTTTCGAAAAGTGTGGTGGATAGTCAGTTCACTCCACAATTCTTTCAACCGTTCATCTAGCATCCAAAACCTACAACTATTGACCGGATAATGAGCGTGGCTTCGGCATCATCTTTCTCTTCCTCGTCAGTCCATTGATTAGTGATGGGTCAATCATCATAAAGAGTGACCTACTGACACCATCCTTCTCAAAGAGATGACACTCGAATATCAGAAATGCACTCGACTTCCTACACCTCTTGTCTGAAGATTGCATCAGGCAAATGATAGACTACTCCTTATGATGAAAGAATAGGGTTTAGTGCTACTTGTGACATCAGTGGAGCTGTTACTATTCACAGTATGTTTATCTAGGGCTTGATTCTTCGCTTTGAGAATATTTGGAATTGCTATTTCGCGCTGGTTGGCTAGGTGGCTAATTTGAAAAGGCATGTTATGATTGCTTCTACGATATTGATTATTGGGCTTCTCGTCTGCGTGGAAACGTCAAGAATTGTGGACATGCAATTTCCTGAGATGAGTGATCTCAAAGAATTAGATTTCTCATTTAGAAATGTGCCAGAGTATCACAACATTCTGTCAGATATCGCAGATCCCAAAACACCAGTTTCGCTGGCCGAGCTCGTCACGGAATTAATCGTAGTAACTCCACTCTCGCATATGACGGATTCAGACGGCGATTCAATTCCTGATATCGTCGAATCGGTTATTGCAACTAATTCGTATGATAATGATACTGATGGGGATTTATTGACTGATGATTTTGAAGTATACAATGACCTAGATCCATTGAATCCTGATTCGAACGGCGATGGGTTTGTTGACAAATTCGAAGTCGATGTCGACGGGGACAATGTCTGTGATGGAGTTCATGTAGACTCAGATGGAGATGGCATCAAAAATGGCTGGGATTTTGACAATGATGGGGATGGTGTGAACGATGCAGTTGACCTAAGTCCCTATGCCAGTTCCACAACTAGTGCCTCATTTCATTTTGATATTGCTACCAACGGGAAGCCGGTTTACATTGATCTTCAAATTATTCCTGACAATCCAGAGCACCTGAGACTACTCGCCCAGACATGGAACTGGCCAAATGACAATGAAGGCATCATGAGAGATTTGGACGACTCCAAGGATGATGTCACAGTCATACCTCTGTTGAATGTCACTACTTCAGATTTACCCGATGCAAGCTCCATGCAAGAGCAAGGAATTGTTGAGTCATCCAATGGAATGTTCATCAGACTCAATCCGATAACTGAAAGAAATGACGTAGTGGCATTGAGTGGTAGAATATATTACCCAGATCCAGGGACTTCAGGAATCTCATTCGATGCAGAGCTAATTTGGAGAGTTAGTGGCAATTCAGACTTCATTCCTAAGGCATTGAGAGCGCCAGATATTGGTAAGTATGTGACAATTGGAGCGGATGCCAAAGCGGTGGCAAATTCCAGTGAAATGACTGACGCTGCAATTCAATGGATTGAACTAGAAAACAGTCAGGTTGCATTGCGATTAGTCAATGGACCTGTACTCACTGTTTCACCAGCGGGTACTCTTCATTTCAATGGGACTGATATCAGCGAATCTGCAATATTCGAATATAGTATTGACAGTACCGCCCTTTCCTTGAAACAAGGTCAATATTATGTGTCAGTTGGTTCTGATGGAGTGCTATATGCTAATAGTACTCAGGAAACCACCTTTGACATCTATGACCTCAGTCCAGCAAGCGAGCCAATACGTCTTGCAACCTATGAAGAGCAGTATTGCTTTTCTGGAATCAATCTTGAGGAGTGGTATAACTCGGATGTTGGCATTTTCTATCATGAAGATAGGAACATCACGATTGGCTCTACTTTACTTCTAGAATACATGCACCTGAGAAATACAACGACTTCAATCTCAGACATGCCTGCAATTCTTTCTAGCAATGGGGCTGATGTGAATAGTACCATTGAATCGTTCGAAAGCAAGTATGTTGCATTTCAATCAATGAGTAATAGAATGCTGCCTCGTGCGCTTCTGAACCTCAGTTCCAATCGAGTTCTGCCAATAACCATCGTAAATGACAATGAACTCAAGATAGTTGACCTATCAGACTTGCCCGTTGCTACCTCATTCTCAATCGATTTCTCTTCACTGGGTACTACTACTTCAAAGATGCTGAAGATGAACATATACAACACAACAAGTTTTCAGCCGTTATCAATCGACGAGTTCGCAGATGAAGTGACTGGTTGGGCTACCGATGATGATGTGAACTATCATCTGCTCATCTCATCTATCATGTGGTTTTCAATAGTCGAAGTTGTCACAGTTGTTGATGGAACAGAAGCAAGTCTACCCGACGCTGAGATTAGTGATATTGCTTCAGTGAAGGATTCTGTTAACTTCTATATCCAATCTGGGCTAATGTTCTTGAAGCAAATACCCAGAGTATTCCTCAAACTGAGATATTACTTTGATAAACTATCAATTGGTGAAAAGACTGCCAAGGCATTGGCTAGTCGTGCTGTCACCGCATCCGAATGCACAGGACGATTCAAGGG
>JBHLQK010000004.1:0-42059 GCA_048884925.1 Candidatus Thorarchaeota archaeon | reverse complement strand
CTCAACAATACAAACACTTCTACATAAACCATTGGAGTAGAACCTTGAACAGAGAGTAGAGGCGGCGGTGATAGAGTGTTTGGAGGACTATCCATTACTTACTGCTGAGCGCCCTCTCATTCTGCAATTGTTGCTGCGCTTATAGATAATGAGTACGAAGCAGATCCGAAACCAAGGTATGTGTGGGCACTTTCAGACAGTTTGTTTACAAGATAGCATAAAAGGTCGTTCATCCACTAATCACATGTACTCAATTCGTTTCTGTGGGCTGTAAATCATGTCCAAGATAGAAATTAGTCCCGAGATTGCTCCGTTTCCTAAACCTATCGCCCTTGTGGGTTCGATGGTAAACAACCGTCCCAACTTCATTACTGTTGCTTGGTTCAATCGGGTTAATCGTAGTCCGAACATCTGGGGCGTTGCTATAAGTAAGAAGAGGTACACCCTTCAAGGTATTAAACAGAATAACAGCTTCAGCGTAAACATCCCTAGTACGAAACTTGTTGAGAAGACCGACTACTGCGGGCTCTACTCGGGAATAAACATCGACAAATCGGCACTCTTCAACGTTTTCTATGGCAAACTTCGGAATGTCCCCATGATCGGAGATTGTCCTTTCTGTGTTGAATGTTCGGTCTATGATCTCATTGAGCTACCCGGCAGCGTACTCGTTCTTGGAGAAGTGAAACATGCGTATATCGAGGAATGCTGCATGACCGATGATGACCTTGACCCAGAGAAAATCAATCCCTTCGTTTTCACTAAACCCGGTGACAAGTACTGGGCGCTCGGCGAAGCCATTGGTGATGCATGGTCTGTAGGGAAGCACCTTCCGGAGTGAGTTTCCGGTCTGTACAGATATATCAGCGCAGAGAGAGTTGTTGGCAGCAGTGATAGAGTATTTGGGGGATAACCCATTGCTCATTGCTGAGCACCCCTTGGTTTTGCAGCTGTTATTCCACAGACTGAAATAGTAACTGAGTCGAGGGAATAATCACCTTTATACTGATAAGTCAAAAGATGGATTGTACAATTAGATGGGAGATTTAATACCATGCCGCCATCTGCAGTCAAGACCATTAGAGACCTGCTCTATTGGCAATATTCTAAGATTATCTCATCCTCAGCGGGGTTTGGAAAGACGCAGTTCGGCTTTATAATGAACCGTTTTAAAAAGCTCCAGTCTGTAGAGATTGAATGGTCCGGCTCCATTCAAGAGTACATCCGCGAGAGGGAGATGCCGAACCAATGTATCTATTGTGGAGCAACTGAGGATTTCTCATATGACCATCTTGTACCTCAAAGCAGGGGCGGGCCTGACATTCCCGATAATGTTGTGATGTCATGTAGGAGCTGCAACTCTTCGAAGGGGGGACGAGGTCTGTATGAGTGGTTCAAACTGGACAAACGAAATAAGGTCCCTCGAATTGCTGAGGGCAAGTACCTGAAGCTCCTCTATCAATTGCATGAAGAAAAGGGCACTCTGGACGTTGGAAGGGAGCATCTTGAGAAGCTATGCTCGGCCTGTGAGTTGGGTTATCTCTGTGATGAACCAACGCTGTCCGTTTATTGTCTTGAGAGTGTTCTAGCAAAGAAGCAATAGCAAGAGCTTCCAAGACAATCAAAGCTTATCGCTCCAAGAATTCGTCTTTGGCTTTCCCTTGTGGATCACTTTCTTACCCATTCATGAGCTGAGCTATGCGTCCGTTCCTGATACTGCTGAGCCCCCCTTCATTTTGGAGTCTAGCGTAGGTAATAGCAGCTTGGGTCAAATATTCGTAGAAGACGCAGAATATCAGACTCGGGCAGTGGTAATCGCTCTACCTCATTAGATGCTTCCACTTCCCATCCAGTGTTTTCAACAATATGCTCAACTATCGAATCTGTTGACTTCTCGGGATTCTCGGATGGGGTGAACACCGACATTAGTCGGAAAGGACTATCAGCAGATGGCTTGCGAAATATGCCCTGAGTAGTGACTAATGTACTAACATTGGTTCCGGGTCCGGTGACATACGGCACCTTAGGCCAGAGCCTATGGCTCTCCTGCGGACAACAGACAATGACTTCTTCTGCACCACTAAGCACGTCATTTGCCCCTCCACTTCCAAGCAGCCATAATTTCATCTCAGGAACACATGTTGAGTTAACATTTCCATACCTGTCTATAATTGCCGCCCCCAGCATTCCAATACATTCCTTGTGTCTTGCTCCACTCACATGAATGCCCAAGATATCGAGAGCAGATTCAACACCCTTACAAGTGGCAATATTGGCGAAGTTGAAGATTAGAGGCTGAGGTGGGAGAGGTGCATAACCATAGAAGCCAATCTCTGCCATAAGATCAACATCAACACCCTTGTCCGCGAGTTGATAGTATGCTAGCCATGCGGCCAGATTTGATGTTCCCTGTCCCGCTAGGATTGTTCTATAATGATTCTCAAGTACTCGGTCAATACAAATCTTGGCCATTGCAATAATCATCTGTTCAGTCGGGAGCGGCGGAGCACTGAAATCAATGTGCAGCAATTGGTTTTCAGTGTCCTTCTTCCATGCATCCGGTGAAGCGCGTCTACATAGAGAGTCTAGTCGACTTCCACCCAGAATATGCAAGTATTTCTCGTGACCGACGTCAAGAACCCACTTCTTCGCCCATTCATCAAGACTAGTCAGTTCTTTGCTTGCCTTCCGGAACTCAAGAAGGAACTGTTCGTCTTCAGCATATCCCCAATCTGGCTGATAGCCTCTGCAAGGCGATGGATGTGCACCGTAGGGCATATTCACAATCGCAATGGTTCTTGAGGCTGGAACCAGCAAGTCTTCATGATGCTCGAGAACATAGTCATGGTCTACAATCTTATCCACGGATGCAATTACTCCCTTGCGAGCGGCCAGAGCACCGAAATTCCTTTCTGTCCAAGGCGCCCTAGCGAGTATATTGCCACTGGGATCGGCCGCCCATCCATGAACAATGGTGTAGTCTGGCACCAATGACTGTACAACCATCTGTTCTCCATTCCCAAATGGATCAGGTATCCGCGCGAGTGTAGAACCAGTATTCTCTTCTTCCATCCCGCTTTTTGCCAGGCTGTTTGTCGGCACGAAAGGCAGATTCAGAGCTCCCGCCATTAATCTCTGAACAAGAGTCATCAGAGACCAGTTCTCAATAGGAACCTCCCCGGTGCGATAGTTCTCCTGGAAGACCAATGCAGGTGCTGGTGATGGATAGACATTTCCGGCATATGAGGTAATCAGCCGCCGAAGGAAGCCCGAGTTTCGAATCATAACTTGAACATTCACACTGGCCCCCAATGTAACCAGTTCGAATCTTGGCATAGTTCCCCAGAACGTTCTTGTTATTTCAAATGCGAGGGCGAAAGGAACTGAGTGGGTGACAGCAATGTGCAGCGTGCTTCCTGGTTTAATCTGCTCGATAGCTTCGTTGGATGATGTGATTTTGTTATCTCCCCTCTCTGCCAACCGCATTTGAAGACGGTCAAGAAAGGAATCAATCATGCGTGTAGAAACATGGAACGTCCCACATCAGTCTTTTCTCGTCTGAAGTGAGTTATAGGAGGCGGTGACTGAGGATTTTGGCTCCCATAAGACCGGACGTTAACCAAGGGCGTATAGAGAAGCTCTAGATGGCATAGTGTATGATTTGAGGAAGTTTCCTCTGCCAATGTTGTTCGCGATTGCACGAACCTATTTTTCAAGGAGTGTACGGAAGATGTTATGATGGTCTTCCTCATCTGCCAGAATATCCTCAAACAACTCTCGTGTGACATAGTCCTTCTCGCTCGCGGCCTTCTCGATAATCGCACGATAGAAATCCATTGTTTCCTCTTCCGCCATCATATCGTTGGTGATCATCGCTTCCGGGGTGTCACCAACAGTGATTTTTGCCGGATTTGTTGTGGGTATACCTCCGAGGTAGTCTACACGTTCAGCTATGCTTTCCGCATGCTGCATCTCCTCTATTGCAATCTTTTTGAGTTCCTCAGCAATAGCGAGGTGATTTATTCCATAGATTCTCACATGCTGCCACATGTATTGGATGGATACTTGTAGCTCCAAACTGATTGCTTTATTCAACATTTCAATAAGGTCTTTCGATGTCATGACTAAACCTCCACAGTCAATTACATGAGGTCTTAGCTTTTACTTATGGCTTTCCGCAGTCATCTTCTGGCAAAAGGATAGGAGCCTATCTCTTGGTTGGTTGTGCATGTTTTTTTCAGAGTGCTCTGGAGTATAATGCATCATGACATCTTCCGATGACACCACCCTGTCTGCCACTAGAAATGAACCACTGATGCTGTTCGAGGGCATTGTCCTTGGAATTTATGACAATTGGCTAGTCACATTGATCCAATTGGTATCCTTCACAGGTACTCTGATTGCTATTCAAGTTGCATTATCCCTCGTTTCCCTTGTGAGTCTAATAGCTCTATTGGCTGTTGGAGTGTTTGGAGGTAAACTCGAAAACCATTATGTTGTATTGATGCTTGCTTTTCTGCATTTCATCCCGTTATGCATTACACTCGCAATGGAAAGGTTGTTGCTTCAAGATGCCTTCTTCCTAATGATAGGCGGAATCCTCTTTTCAATGATATATATGGCAGAGCATACGAGAGCCAGAAATGTCGAACGAATGAGAGTCACCAGCTAAACATCATGGCGTAAAAGATGAGCGCCCCCTCATTTTCTAATAACTGTATGCGTTCCATTACAATCAGGAATCTATCCCTCTATGTCGTTTGATTTGGTTTCTATCCTTCACTGGATCATCAGCTTTTAGAAGTACAAAGAATGCTGCTATGAGGATAATTGAAGCCACCACAAAAGGGGCCATCCCAATTAGACCTGAGTGTGATGCTCCAATTACAGGGGTGGCAGTTATGTCTGCTATGAACCCAAGTAGAAGAGGACCCACAAGGAATCCGAAGTCACTGATCATACGATAGAGTCCCATAGATATCTCCAGCTTATCCTGCGGCGATAAATCCGTCACGTATGCCGCGCTAGGTCCTGAGAAGCCAATCACTGCTCCATATACTGCCAAGGCAACTGATAATGTAAACAAGTCTGTAGAAAAGGGGATGAGTAGAGTAATTCCTGCAGTCAAGATAAGACATAGTGCAAGGGGGATTTTTCTCCCTATTTTGTCAGAAACACTTCCCATAGGTGTCATTGTAAGTGCAGTTGTTATTCCTCCAATAGTAAGAACAAGACCAATAGCGCTTGAATCCAGACCTAGATTATTCGCAGCGAATAAAGGTACCAGTGTGGTCCTTACACCTGTCCGCAGAAAGAACATTGTGAAGACTGCGAAGGTCACTAAAAGGAACGAGGGGTTGGATAGTACTTGTCGCATGTCACGTAGAATTCCCTCTAGTGAAAGGGGGGACGACACATTCCCAGAATTTGCTAATTTGGGTAACACAAATGTTGGGATTATACCTAAGCCTGTGATTATTGCATAGGCGAAAAAGGGTGCACGAATATCATATACATCAGCAATAATACCCCCAAATGTAGGTCCAAAAATGGCTCCGAGAAGCAACATGCCCATGTATAGACTCATCCACTGTCCCCTTTTCTCTTCTCCAGAAATTTGAGCAAGGAAGACTGTTGCTGTGGTAACATACAGAGCTGAACCTGCACCCTCTATCATCCGAGCAATTACAAGAGTAATATAGTTGGGGGCGAAACCGGCTAGTACGGATGAAGTCGAAATGAGAACCAAGCCCGCCACCATGATCTTTTTCTTATCGAATCTTCTCGATAACAGACCTGCAGGTAAATCGAGAACCATTCGTGTAACTGCAAAGGATGAAACTACGAACCCAACGAGAGTGTATGAAACCTGAAAACTCTCTGCGTAGGTAGGAAGAATTGGAGCGACCATGCTCAAACCAAGAAGCACTAAGAATGTCACTAGAGAGAGATTTAGTACAGTGAGCACACTTTCCACATGACTTGAACTTGGAACATTTTCCTCATCCAGTCCTATCCGTTCTTCCGACAATATTAGTAACAGTCCCTTGATAGCGTGGGCCGAAGTTTTATGGCTAAAGTACTTTCAGATTGAACCATGCACTCGTTACGGTCACAATAATACGCCCTAATGGTCGAGTGAGATAGAGGAGCAGATGATAGAGCTTTTGGGGGATGATCCATTGTTCGTTTTGTATCTGTAATTCATAAATCCCTTATTTGCTTTGAAGCAAGAGTCAACAATATGATTGAAGTCTTACTCTATGGCAATCTCAAGGAGCTAGTTAAGGACAGTGTCCCTAATGTCAATGCAATTCTCTTATGCGAGTACATTGAAGGAGAGCATCTCCAAGATCTATTGGGCCGATTGGGATTGAAGCTGGCTGATGTTGGATATTGCTATATCAACAATGCTCGGGCAAACCCCAACAATGTGATTCATGACCGTGATACTATTGAACTCAATCAACCTGGGCACTTAGCACAAGAGGGGTCCAATTAGTCATGCAAACTATAAGCTACGACATATAGTAGGAGTCTATCAGAGAAATGTCAGGCCGCTCCGAGAAGCAGTTTCAAAACTCATACGAGAAGAGTCAGAGATTGTTGTGGAAACATCACGCTCCTACTTGAGGGATCTCTATGATCATTTGCTTCATGTTGGAGAGATGGCAGATGCCTATAAGGAGAATCTGGCTAATATGCTAGAAATTCATCTCCTCCGCATTGATGCGAAGACGAATGAAACTGTCAAGGTTCTAACAATTGTGTCAACAGTTCTCATGCCCCTTACATTCATTGCAAGCATTTTCGGGATGAACTTTGAAAATATGCCGTTTCAGATAGACTATGCGTATCCAATTGTTGTCATTACAATGATTGTGATTGGCATGCTTCTCATCTTTTCCTTCCGCAGGAAGAACTGGATTTGAAGGGATGATTCTAAATATTCTCCGTCAGAATTCAATTCTTACTGAAGTTTGCTGATTCCTGGTCTGTACTTCCATTTCATTCAACTTGTTCATCTTGACCAGCTGGTTCTGGGTCTTCGGATTGGTCGTTCCGCTTCTTGGGTTTCTTCCGCCTAACTGCTTTACGTGTCAATTTGATTGGTGCTTCAAACGTATGACGGAGCCCATCGACAGTTGAAATTGTCTTTACATTCCGCCTGGTTTCAGCCATTATTGCATCTATTACGACTCTCTCATCTACTTCCCCCTGTTCTTCTATGTATGCCAGCCTATAGAGGGCTAAGATTCCGAAGATTACAGAGAGTATGAGGATGAAGTCAAGCCCCATGAGGCGATATGCGTCTACTACTACCACACCCGATGGGCTGACCCACGTGATGGAAATTGATAGCTGATACAGATCAAAGAAGTCAGCCAATGTGCCTGCCAGAATGGGTGCAATTGTGCCTGCGGCTGCTGCTACAACTCCTTTTGCAGCAATAAAGACGGATGACTGACCTCTAGGAGAGAGCTTTAGTCCAATATTGTTAGACGTGAGATTAACACCAGCGGCGGAGAATCCCGTAAAGATATGAATCATGACTAAGAGAGGGATGGTGAGATTATAGTCCGCTGCTATCGAGGAGAACGTCCAGAGAAAGGTTCCTAACATGAATAGTGGTACTGTCACCTGAAGTATGGATTTATTGCTTAAGCGGTCGGACAATCTTCCCCAGAATCTAAAGAAGATGACACTTGTCAATTGAGTCAGAGCTGCTAGAGCTGCGGCGATAGGGATGTTAAGTCCTAATCTCACAAGGAGATATACTGTGAAGAATGGTGCTGCCAGTCCTGTGCTAAAGCCCCATGTAGCAGAGAACCACAGCAGGTTTCTGAAGTTCTTATTCTGAAATGGTTTAGCCATGAGATCTGAATAGCTCATCTTCTCATGGGTTGTAAGCATTGGTGGTTCAGGAGTAGTTAATGTATAGTATATTGCAATCATCCCTGCTATGAATGCAAGAAAGAAGAGAACAGAATAGCCCACCATTATATTATCTGGGTTCCTTAGAGTCCACTCACCAATGAACATGCCTCCAAGGAGCGAGAAAATTATTCCAACAATTCCCATGACCGCCATTCTCATTGCAAAGAATCTACCAAGCCTTTCCTGCGGTACCAGATCTTTTAGCCATGAGTTCCAACTGGGCGATCCGAGGGCGGTGAATACTGTCTGAATGACTAGCGCTCCCACTAGGAGGAAGATGCCAATCTCTGATGTTGAGATGAATGGTATGAGTGCCAAAAACAGAACGCCAATTCTGTTGCCAAGCTGAGTGATGAAATTGAATCGTCGTCTATTCTTGTACTTCTCAATGAGAATAACAGCAGGCATCTGCAGGAACTGTGTAACTGCTGGGATTGCCGCAAGGATGCCTATTACGGTATTAGGAGCCCCTAGAAGAAGGGCAAATGCAACGAGGAAGACGCTTTCTGTAAGGGTAGTTCTGATTTGAACAGCAGTTCCTTGCTTCACCATGCTATTGAGAGCTTTTTCTGTTTCCTCAGGTGTCAGCTCAGTTTCCCGTCTTGAAATCAAATCATATCATAACTCCATTCTGTGAAGGTTATCTGCTGTTCAGTCTAATGAAGTGAATGGTGAATGATACTCTTGACCGTGTGAAATTTCTTGGCATGGATTATTCCCCTTAACTGTTTCTAGGCACAATTGCATTATGATTTCTAGTCTTGTCAGCAATGCGATACACAAATATGCTCTCAAACAGGAACCTATCATCTCAACATGATGTCAAATGATTCGAACCCTCCTGAGGTGGGTGAACCAGCCCCAGACTTCGCCTTGCTATCCACTGAAGGTGAAACGGTACAACTGTTCTCTCTAGCAGACAGTCCCATTGTCTTGTTCTTTCTTACTGATACCTTCACCTTCTTCTCGCGCGGGTTCTCCAAGATTTTCGAATCTCTTCATGAATCACTCCGTATGGTTGAGGTGACTGTCGTCGGTGTATCTACTGAACCAGTTGAAACCCTGTGCACATTCGTTGAGCAAGCGAAGATTCCTTACATTCTGCTCAGTGACTTTGACCGTCAGGTATCTAAAGCATATGGCACGCTGGCAGAGCGAATTGCAGGACTGACAATGGTCACCCGTGCAGGCGTGTTTGTTATAGACAAGAAGGGGAAGATTGCATACAAATGGATTCATGATGAACAGAGTCCAGCTCCAGATGCTGACCAGATAGTTGATTTGATCTCAACACTCCAAAGCCAGGAAGGCAGCTAGAATCCGAGTTGCAGAATGCTAAAGACTGTAATTTGGAAGAAGACATAACACAGCATAAGAACAACACCCTCCCTCCTTGTCACCCGCCAGTCTCTCCTGATGATATAGTAGAATAGAATTGCGATTAAGAACGAAAGTCCAACCAACAATCCAGCAGTCAGTAGGTCTATTGAAGCTGGAACGGCCAAGACCACGAAGCCCAATCCCAAAGTGATGTTAATGATATTACTACCAATAACGTTGCCAATGAGGAGTCTGCCAAATCCTTTTCGTGCACTGTTTATTGAAACCATGATTTCAGGCAGAGATGTCCCCAATGCAATCACTGTTAGTCCTATTACCCCCTCACTTATTCCCAACGAAAAGCTGATGTAAACTGCTCCTTGGACGGCAATTTGAGCCCCTACTATTACAATTATCCCGGTGAGAACGACGATTATGATATCATGATAGGGTCGATTGAGATGTTCTTGTGATGTCGATTTGCCATCAATTTCTTGATTGGGGCCTTCAGGTATGACGGCCTCGTGTGGAGAAGGTCTACGAGCAAGGCCGCGGAGAGTTGTGAGGAATCTTAACCTGATTAGGAAGTCGACGAATACCTCAAATTGGTAACATGTTTCGCACTCATCTCGGCTATCATAGAGAAATAAAACATAAGTGACAAAGAGGAGCAGCAGAATGATACCTTCGTAGGCTGTAATTTGCGCAGGTGTGAATGGATCAAACAGAGAGAATCCTAGAAAGAGAATAATGAATATCATTATCTTGGTATCTCGATCTAGTATCACTGCGTTCGATGCCAGAGGTGCAATGATGGCACTTAGACCAACCACTAATGTGAGATTTGCAACACAACTCCCGAGAATATTCCCGACAGCCAAGTCTGCACTTCCCACAGCAATTGCCAAAGAACTCGAAACTATTTCGGGCAAAGAGGTGCCAATGGCCACAAGCGTGAGGCCAATTATCAGCTCAGAAACACCAGCTGCTCTTGCTAGCTTTGATGCTGTTTCAACAAAATACTCAGAACCTTGACTGAGCATGATAAGGCCCAAGGCGAGGAGTCCGATGTTGAGGAATATTGCTAGGGCCTGCAAGTAGAATCACCAGTGAAGCACGATGGAGTAAGAGCTCCAATCTTGAATCTATCTCTTTCCATTCAGCCTCACCTTCCTGTACTGGGCAGCTGTGTCTTTTGTCCTCTACCCCCAAATTATAAAAACAAAAATCAATTTATGTGAGAAACAGCACGAGACGCGCATTAAGCGCATCCCAGCTACAGTGCTATTTCTTCTTCTTCTTAGATTCAGCTGCCTTTGGTTCAGCTTTCTTCTTCTTTGCTGCTGGTTTCTTCTTTGCCATTTGCTTATCTCCAAATTTTATCAAAATGGAAAGCGATGATGGAGGATGATCGATGAAATGGATTTTGAGAATATTAGAATATTCTATTATTCATCATCATCTTCCCAATCATCGTCGTCCAAATCGTCGTCATCATCAGCCCAGATGTCTTCATCATCGAAATACATGAAGCTCACCTCACCACAATGTTAATCCGATAAAGAGTAAAGAATGACTATTCGAAACGCGACTCTAAAGAACTCTTAAAATCAAATTTCAAGCATAATGGGCGCTTTTTTCAATTATATGGGAATTATCAAGCGAATTATTGAATTAAGGGGATTAATAGTATCGTAGACAAGAATATTAGCGAATATGATATGCGTGTTGATGTGTCACTATTTGTCCTTTTGGAGAACTGATCTTTAGTGAGCGATGTGGATGTATCCGATTCCAGTGTACTTGGCACCACAATGAGAGGGCAGGCACGACTTATTGTCGTTCTTGGAGATGCACAGACAGTTAAGGAATCAGCGAAGAAGATCAAAGCTCTTGGGAATATAGTCAGAGTCGCAAGAGGGGTATTTCTTATTCATGGTCAATTAACAAAAAGCCCATCAGTTTTGTATACTCTACCAACGATCTCCTTTCAGAAGGCCCGTGAAATCCCCAGCGTCAGTGAACGTGGGGAAGATGCCAGTAGCAGACGTGTCTATGCAGTTATCTCCTACCGTTTCAAAAATCCCACTGCAATACAGAAGAAGAGAGTTGAACGACTAGTGAGGAAGTCGATTTCCATTCGTCTCCGGCCTGGAGTTCTCCTATTCCCCGTTCTCAAATCAAAGGACAGACGAAGACTCTTGGACTCTGATGAAACGAATAAGTTGATGTCCTCAAGAAAGGTAAGTGAGGAGCTACGCATTCTTGGAGCAGATGTATCACGATGGACTAGGCTGAAACTAATGAATAATCATTCTAATGTGCATGATGCTGTTGTTCGAACGCTTTCGCAAGACATATCCTATATCGAAACGCTGGCCAAAGACTTGCGTACACAAGCTAAAGCTCCTGATGCACAGTTAACAATCCTTAGAAAACGATATTCTATTCTTTCTAGAAGGTATCGTGAACTGAAAATCAAGTGGAGTCTTTCTAATAAGGTGTGGAACTATGATGCGGCCAAACTTCTCACACGTGCATACAATATGGTGATTGCTGCAAGAAGAGCTATCGAGGCATCTACCTGGGAAGGCTGAGAAAAGGAAAAGCAACGGAGCTATTCTTGAAGCCCTATTATCTCATTGATTTGATTGACTATTGAGCCAAAGGCTTTGGCTGATATGGACTCCGGGTCTTCCACCACAAACGGTATGCCCCTATCAGACAGGCTACTGATTCGGGGATCCAGAGGTAATGACCCCAAATGACGCACTCCAAATTCTTCCGCTGCCTTTTGAGTCACTCCCTCTCCAAACAGCTTGTATGTTTCACCACATTTTGGACACACAAAGTCACTCATGTTCTCTATGATGCCCAAGATAGGCACACCCATTCTCTCCACAAGTCTAATCGCCCGGCGAGCATCAAGGACAGCTACCTCCTGAGGCGTTGATACTATAACTACACCATCAATATCCGGGATTGACTGAAGAATGCTCAGGATCTCATCTCCTGTACCAGGAGGCAAGTCCACGACAAGAACCTCCATTTCCCCCCACATCACGTCACTTAGGAACTGACGAATGGCTTCTCCGACTAGTGGCCCTCTCCAAGCAATTGCGTCATCTGTCTGCCTGAGAAGAAATCCCATGCTCATTACTTTGAGATTGAGTGGCCCCATTACGGGGCGAATTCTCTCATTCTCTGCCTGTGGATGAATGCCCTCGAGACCCAATAGCTTTGGTACATTTGGTCCATATATGTCAACATCGAGAATCCCGGACTTCAATCCTTTCCTTGCAAAGGAAATTGCCAAATTTGTTGCCACTGTAGTTTTTCCAACTCCGCCCTTGCCAGAAAGCACCACAATCTTATGCTTTACATCTTTCATGTTCTCTCTAACTTCGGGTGGTACCAAGCTTTTTGCGTCAGTCATGAAATACACCTTTTTTCTATCAGTCCATGAAGAAAGAATCATCGAATAGAATAATGAATCTTGATTCATTATAAATAAACCGGTACGGGAAGCATATCTAACTTCAAACAATGGGAGAAATCTACCTCTCTCCCAAAGGTCGGTTGGCAGAACCTTTGTCGAAAAACTTCGTGAACGCAGCTTATATATCTTCAAGGCTAGAAGCTACTTGATGGTGATGACGAACACATCACGAAGCCATGATGAAGGTGTGCTGAAAGCTCTCTCAAACTCCACGAGAAGGGCGATTATTCGTCTAATCTCAAAAAAAGGAAGCGCTTCCTACACAGAGATAATGCAGGTCTTAGGCCTTGATCCATCCCTAGAGAGTGGTACTTTCAACTATCATCTCAAGGAACTCGCAGAGGCGAGCTTGATTGAAAATGTGAATGGCGAGTACAAGATAAGCGCTCTTGGCAGAAACGCGTTAATCCTAATTGACCAGGTCAGAGAGGAACCTCAGGTTGATAGATACGGTGTGTTATCTGCTGCACTCTCTATGACCCCTAGAGAAGAGCTTGAGCTGTTCAAGATGCAGATTGGAAGTGGCTTTGGATCCATTATCACCCTTTTCAGCTTCATTATAATGCTGTTCACATTTGGGCAGCTTGGGTTTGTTGTGGCCTTTGTTTCATTCGTATTGAGTCTTATCTTGACAATAAGTTCAACCATCAAGCTGATACAGAACGCAAAGAAATATGCCCTCGGGCTATCTGTTCTTCTTTTCATCTCTGAAAGCTGGTTTCTGCTTCGCTCTCCAAATAGAGGAAATTTCATGGCGTTTGGGGGCTTTTCTATGATTTCTATCTGCTTCATGGCATTATACTTCCTTTCAGTTGCAGCTGGAGCAGGATGGATTTCAGCAGTTGGAGTTGCAATGGTCATGATTTCGGTATTCACTGCTCCCTTTGCTCTCATTCTTGCTGACACTGCCATCAAGAAGGTAGAGGAACTGGAGTCGATGGAAGGTGAATAAGGACGAGAAAACAGAAGAGGCGTTTGACAAAATACTCCTACTGCTATCAAAGCCACTAACAAGATTGATTCTCTCTGTCCTGTCCGGCAAAGACCCTGGCTTCGCTCGAAATCGTCTCTCTAAACGAACTGATTCTTCAGGGAACTTATCTTGAAATGCAAACTCAATGGGGTGTTCCTAATCCACATCTTTCATGCCATTTTTAATATGGATTTGTCACTTCAGTCGATAGAAGTGGTCACAGCAGGCATCCCCACTCATTAGTCTCTTTGTTATTCTGAATTCCATTTTATGATTGAACCCAGCCACAATATGAGGATCTGTACTGCAATGAAAGATCAATCCAAACTCTGGTTTTCCAATCTTGAGATAGGTATCTGCTATCGGGCAGTTCGTGCAATGAATCTGTGCCGAATCTTCTGTTCTTTCAACAGTGAACTCCCCGCCAACGGATGCAAAGTATTTCCATAGTGTATCAAGAATACCATCGATGTCATTAGTTTCTCTTTCTGATGCAATTTCGGCCCAAGCTTCTCTAGTCGTATCAGCAATTATCTCTAGTACACGTCCATTAGCCTCAGTCCCAAACTCATTCTCATATCTATTAAGTAAATCACTTAGCTTATTGGGATTTGGCCGAGCAGCTCGAATTTCATTGACAAGTTGTTTCAGTTCCTTGTCGTATGATGCATCACTCACTATTCTCACAATCTTCTGCACAGAATCACACATAAAAATAGACAGCTGTGCGCAGGACAGAACATGTGCTATTCTAATAGGGCGGACCAAATCCATTTACTTGGACTCGAAGTAGTCTTTCATGGGATTGAAGTAGAAATCCTTCCAGCCCTGCTTATAATCATCCTTCTGCCCCTCTGGGATTTCCGTATGAATCAAGACAATCTTGGTGCCTTTGTCAACCTTTTCCAAAATTATCTCAACTGTTGAATCCGGACTGCCTGGTGGAAAATCTGTTGTACGCCACTTTTGGACAATTCTTCGATTCGGTTCCATTTCAGTGGTAATTCCCTCAATGTAGCCATCCCACGCTGTGAATTTCCCTTCTATTTTGGGATTAACTTCCGCCTCGCTTCCTGTCATCTCACTGTGCTTCTTACTATCTAACCAAGACTCATAGATTTCATCTGGTTTTGCAGGGATAATTGCAGAAAGTCTTAGTTTCTCTGTCATAATTACACCTCGCAAATCACATTGTCACATCAAGGCTCGAAACGAGCTATTGAATTAATAATAAAAAACAATGTTGATAGGTTCTACTGTATGACAATGAAGTCCTAATCCGTTTCAGAACCCTCCGCCCTCTTGATACGCTCTCGAATGGCCTCTATCCGTTCACCTTTCTTATCTAATTCATCTTTCTTTCGCTGGTTTGTCTTCACATATTCGTCGTATGCATCTGCCCACTCTTGCCTCGTCTGACTGAGTTGTCGTTTCAGGTGTTCGTACATCATTCTCTTGACATGCACAGTATTTCTCAAATTGAGAAGGGCTGTATCCAGTCCCGATATGACATTCGATAGTTCCGATTCAGCTCTCTTTAGCTCAGCACGTAGATTCACAATCTCAGCCGATGGCCGTTCAACCTGTTCTAATTGATGAGCAGAATCGGGTTTTGATAATACAATTCTATCAACATCAGATCTAATATTCTCCAAAGGAATTGCAGTTTCACTGCTGCTAGCCTCATTTGATATTGAAGGTGCTATGAAATCAGAATTGGGCATTTGCTGGACCCGAGCTTGCTCTGGAGAAGTAGGTTGTACATCTTCTATGGGAGTGGGCTTATCTTCTCGAAGTTTTGTTGGTGCGATCTTCTTCAAACCAATGGGACGGCCATCTGCTTTGTCAATCATCATTTCAGCAAGTTTCATGAAGGCCTCATCTATATTCTCTCCAGTCAATGCCGATGTTTCGATGAAGACGGACGGAGTATTCATCTTCTCACCAAATCTCTCTGTGAATTCCACCCCCTCTTCATATGATACGGTTTCTTCCTTCGGATGATTTGGCCTTAGATCGATTTTGTTACCCACGATAATTAAGGGAGGTAGCTCGCCCATGAATCCGTGGGCTTCAACAAGCCATTTCGATGCATTGTCGAAGGACTCTCTCTCCACCACAGAATACACGAGAATCAGACCACTACTTCCATCATAATACCGTCTTCGGAGGCCTTGAAACAGAGGCTGGCCAGCAATATCCCAGATTATCAAATAGATGGGTTTCTTGTCCATCTGAAGAGTCTTCTGGGCAAAATCCACCCCCAGAGTCGCAATGTAACTTCTCTTGAATACTTGACCTAAAAACGTTCGACGAATACTCGTCTTTCCTACAAATCCATCGCCGATCAAGCAAACCTTGAACTGCTTCCGGAGAGGGTCGAGTGAAATTGATATTCCCTCCATTCATGTGAGGCGGCGCGTTTACACTAGCTTTTTGTCACTTATAGCGATATTTCAGCTGTGCAAGAGAGTTATTTGGTGCTATTCCTCGACAGCCCCGCCGATCTTTCTGAGGTGTTGTCTGAATGTGAGAGATGGGTCCTTCTCTCTAGCTAGAAGGTAGCTCCTAAACTGCAATTGTTCACTTAGGCTCTTTTCATCTCTAATTCTTCGTGACTGGCTCTGTTCTCTTTCCATTATGCGATTCGCAACTTCCAATACATTGGGAGTGTTGTCGATTGATATGAAGAGGACACCATCAGAATCTCCGAATACAACATCTTCACGAATCACAGTCACCCCTCCAAATCTAGCTAAATCTAGGGCATCTGAACTGCGGGGGTCGACTCTTTGAGGTCCAGCAGGATATGTGCCGTAACTCATGATTGGAAGCCATATATCCATCAGTTCTTTGGTGTCCCTGTGCGAGCCCCAGACAACAATCCCTCCAAGTCCCCTTTCTTTCGCCTCTAGTGCAATGAGGTCTCCTATGCATCCCTCATCGTTTCTACCACCGTTGTCAATTACCAACACATCTCCACCATTTGCATCCTCCATGATCTCAAGGAAGATGTCTACACTCCCAAAGTGCTGGCATGGAAGTGATCTGCCGGCAATTCGCATCTTTCTATCAATCAGCTTGATGCCAGGCGGGCCTATTCTTGGGGGCAGCCCAAGACGAATACAGGCATCAGCTAATAGTGGTGTTGACAGTGCGGAGAAAGATTCCGAAATAACGTCATTCTTCAGTGTTGCCACCTCTGTATTGCATCCCTATTACTCAGTCTGTGCCACCTCGCCTTAGAGTATTGTACTCCTTGCCAATCGGACATTCGACGACACCCCGTAAACCTACCTCATCCGATTTGCTATTTGATTCTTCGGCCGTCATATGACGGCTTTCACATCACTTTGTGAAAAAACACGATGTCATGAATCAGTCCTTTTCAAGTACTGATGATTCAAGAACCTCGTTCATTGCTCCCGTACGATATCCTGCGACATCGAAAGTGACGTATTTGAACCCCGCATCTTTGGCGAGCTCATAAAGACGATCCAGTTTGGCCACATCAAACAACTTCTGCCGCTCCTCTCGACCAACCTCTATGCGGACCACATCATCATGGAATCGGGCTCGTACACACTCTATATCAAAGAGGGCTCTCACGTCGCTCTCAACTTTATCCACTCTTCTCACACGATCCTCAGAAATCTCAGTGCCATATGGAAACCTGCTGGAGAGACACGCCATAGAGGGTCTTTCAGCTACGGACAACCCCACATCCCTGGCATAACCGCGAATATCCTCCTTGGTAATATCAAACTCTCTGAAGGGAGAGATTACCCCGGCTTCCTCAAGCGCTATAGCACCTGGGCGGTGGTCGTTCATGTCACTAGCATTAGTTCCATCCACAACAATGTCCATTCCCAACTGCTCAGCAGTACTGAGCCAAACTGATGCCAGCTCCTTCTTACAATGATAGCAACGGTCAACTGGGTTTTTCACCAAATCTTGGTTTGCAAGCTCATCCACTTGGATAACCTCGATTCTGATACCCAGCTCCTCTGCGACACTCATAGCAGCCTGCAGTTCAGTCCGGGGGAATGTAATGCTATCCACAGTCAACAGAACAGTTTCTAGTGCACTCTCTCGCGCAATATGAGCTAGAACTGAACTGTCTACACCACCACTGAAAGCGACTAACACGTTCTTGCCTTCGAATAGGTTTCTGACTCTCCTAAATTTCTGGTCAATGTTTGTCATTTTGAAAGCCTGTTGTATGAAATGTCTAACCAGTCAAAAGATTTGGGAAAGGGGCTGAACCGATACCAAACATCCATGGCATCATGCTTGTCAAAGCATACTGAAGCTCTAGAGACTCCCTATTCGCCCAGATTCTTAAAGCAGCAAAATGAGAAGGCACGTTGGAGTTGAGCAGTCTGTGGAATACAATGGAGTGTTGCTCAGGTGTGATGAACTACAAAATCAATCAGGTCACAGTATGCAACAGATAAATGACATGCTGCTTGTCCAAGATCTAACTCCTCTATTACCTAGATCGCTCAAATCTTGGCATTTCCTCACATTTCAATCAATACCGATATGCACGACCGAACATAACCCTTATTACAAGCTCCATTTTCACGCGTTGATTCGAAGTTAGTGAAGGTAAATCACTCGATGCAAAATTCCCGGCCAACTGATACTACGGTGGAAACTTTGAAGCGAGAGAAACAAATCGGTCTGGTTGTTCTGGCACTCATTCTCACGGGAGCTATAGTAGGCTCTGTGTTGTATTTCACGCAGATTCAGGATAAAGAAACACTAGTGATCTCGACAACAACAAGCCTCTTCGATACTGGCCTTCTCGATGAAGTGAAGACCACGTATGAGGAGTCACATCCGCAAGTGCTACTTGCCTTCATATCAGCCGGCACAGGCATTGCTATCACTCATGCAATGAATGGAGATGCTGATGCAATACTAGTGCACTCACCATCCCAAGAATTCGATTTCATGAATCAGAGCTATGGAGTGAACAGAAAGATAGTTGCATACAACTTCTTTGTGATTGTCGGACCCAGTGATGATTCCGCAGGAATAAACGGCATGAATACGACCAATGCTCTTCAGCAAATATATGACTACGGCCAAAGTCATGGCACAAGTCTGTGGGTATCACGCGATGACAGCTCTGGTACAAATTCCAAGGAGTTTTCTTTGTGGACCCAGACTGGCCTAGACTATAACACAATAAAGGAAGAATCCTGGTTCCTCTCATCGGGGAGTGGCATGGGCACAACATTGCAGACCGCTGATGAACTAGGTCTTTACACACTAGCTGACATTGGCACATATATGAAATACTACTCAGATGGCCTCATTACTCTGGCGAAGCATGTAGAGTCCGACCAGACACTCATTAACGTGTACAGCGTCATCGCAGTGAACGCAACTCAAGTGGAAGGCGTGAAGTTCGATTTAGCAATGGAGTTCATTCGATGGCTTATCGGCACCGAGGCCCAAGATTTGATTGGAGCATACGGCCAAGAGGACTATGGCGAAGCTCTCTTCAATCCAGCCGCGAGCATAGTCCAGAGCCAAACTCCTGCTGATGTCTACGATTGGATAAGGTCTACTGCGTTCTTTGGGGTTGGAGGTGTATTGTACGAATGCCCGCCGTCCTGGAGAACAGGAAGCTTTGGTCTGTATCCTGCTCTCATGGAAATGCTTTGCTTTCCTTTGAGGACTGAATGAATCCATTTCATATAGATATGTAAGAGGGAGAAATTTGTCATTAGAAACTGAGATATTGGAGATTACTCTTCGGAGTCTATTTGTATCAAGTCTTGCCGCACTTCTTGCAGCAGGAATTGGGATTCCAATTGGAGTTCTGATAGGTCTGAAGAGATTCAGAGGCAGGTCGCAAATCAAAGGTGTTGTCAACGGTCTGATGGCATTGCCTACAGTAGCTCTGGGCCTGTTGCTATACCTAGTTTTCTCAAACGCAGGACCTCTTGGTTTCCTTCATGTTCTCTATTCTCCCCTTGCCATAATCATCGGACAGTCAATCCTCATTTTCCCAATAATAGTCAGCATCTCCACTGAAACCGTTGAGAGTATTGATCCAAGTATTCGTGAACTAGCACTGACACTTGGAGCCGATGAGAGGGGCGCATTCGCATCTGTTATCAGAGAATCCATAGGTGGAATTATACTGGCAGTGTCCGCTGCATTTAGTAGAGCAATTTCCGAGCTTGGTGTTGCATTGATGCTAGGTGGAAACATCCAGGGTCTCACAAGAGTCCTTACCACATCAATTGCACTTGAAACAACGAGAGGCGAGATTGCTCTTGGACTTGGTCTTACTGCAGTTCTGCTTTCTCTTATGCTGACATTCAACATTCTTCTAAGAATGGCTGAGAAAAGGGTGAGGTGGTGGCTTTGGGAGTAATAGGTGCAAATGACCTTCATGTCTACCTTGATGACACCCATGCCCTCAAAGGGGTTAACCTTGAAGTTGAAAAGGGCGAGATTCTATCGATAGTTGGACCAAATGGTGCTGGCAAAACAACACTTCTTCGAGCACTAGGCGGGCTACTGAAGCCCACATCAGGTGTGATTACATACCACGACGAGCCTGTGACTGACGAGAACAGAGAGTCAATTCGGCAGAAGGCAACAGTTGTTTTCCAGAAGCCAGTGCATTTTGGGACATCAGTTTCAAAGAACATTGCATATGGTCTTCGAATGAGAGGAATGGACGAGTCCTTCATAGCGAAGAGGGTTCAGGAAACCCTACTTTTTGTCGATCTGGAGGGTCTAGAAAAAAGAATGGCCCGTAGTCTGTCTGGAGGGGAGCAAAGACGAGTAGCCCTAGCTCGAGCTCTTGCACTCAATCCTGAAATCTTGCTTCTCGATGAACCTACAGCTGATCTTGACATCGATAGTGCCAGAGCTGTTGAAGATGTACTACGGAAGTCCAATAGAGAACATGGAACGACCATCATAATCTCAACTCATAACATGTTTCAGGCTGAAACGTTGGCGCACAGAACAGCCATCATACAGAACGGAAGAATTGAGCAGGTTGGAAAGCCAAGTGTCATGCTAGGGCTTGAACTAGAGAAGTTGCAGGATGAGGGACGAGCACTAAACACATTCAAAGGGAAGGCCACTTGGCTGCCTAAGGAACGAGCTTGGAGAGGCCTCCTTAGAATCCAGTTGACACATAGTGTATCCATACAAGCAGTGGGGGCGCATGACGGAGATGTCACCATATGGATTTCTCCGCAAGATGTCATCGTTTCCAGAGATAGAATTCTCTCTAGCGCCCGGAACACGCTCAAAGGAGAAGTCGTGGGAATTGATGATTCCGACTCTACAATACTGCTCACTGTTGACGTTGGCATCGAGATTGCTGCACAGATTACTCAGAGCTCCTTGAAGGATCTTGAAATTGGATTAGGCGACTTGGTTCATGTCACATTCAAGGCATCATCGGTCGTTGTCTTTTAGGTTGGTGTTGACATGGAAATTCGACCGAGCTGCATGACCAAACATAACAATTATCAATCTACACATCGGGAACGTGTTGAAATCCATGTTAGAATCTGACAAGGACTCTCTGCGGAAGAGAGAACCAACCTGCACACATGAGCCGCTAGTCGATGCATACGGACGACCTATCAACTATCTGAGGATTTCACTCACACAGAAGTGCAACCATGCATGTTTCTTCTGTCATTCAGAGGGTCAATCCATTGAGGGGCCTGAAATGAGTCCCAAAGAAATTGAGCGTCTTGTGCGAATGGGTGTAACTCATGGGGTCACAAGAGTGAAGCTAACTGGAGGAGAGCCTCTGCTTCGTCCAGATTTGCTCGATATCATCAGAAGAATTTCTCCACTTGTTGAGGACCTTTCACTCACAACTAATGGCACCCTTCTTGAAGATATGGCCATCGACTTGAAGGACGCTGGATTGGATAGAGTGAATGTGAGTCTTCATACACTCCGAGTCCCAACTTATCAAAAAATGACTGGGGTCAATAATCTATCAAAGGTCAAGAGAGGCATACAGAGTGCTATCGACGCGGGTCTCTCACCTGTGAAGATCAACATGACAATTATCAAGTCTATTAATGATGACGAAATCCAATCCATGATGCGTTTCGCAGCAGGGGCAGGAGCTATTCTCCAGTTGATTGAGCTTCAAGACATTCCGACACGACCAGACATAGACCTTGATAATCAACGGACCAGAATCGATGAACTTGAAGAGCAATTTCAGCAGGTTGCCACAAGAATAGAACAAAGAACACTGCATGGCAGACGAAGATACACCATTCCGGTAGAAGAAGGCTCAGTCGAGGTGGAAGTTGTTAGACCCATGGGCAATTCGAGTTTCTGTAAGAGCTGCACTCGTCTCCGAGTCACATCTGACGGGAAGCTCAAACCTTGTCTTTATCGGGAAGACAATCTAGTTCAGGTACGGGAATTTCTGTCTGACTGCAAATATGATAATCAGCTGCTTGATGCATATGTCAAAGCAGCATCTCAACGCCAGCCATTCTGGCAAGAGGATGGATCGAAATGATACAGGTCATAGAACAAGACTTCTCCATTAATCAGGTCGTTTCCCAAACTAAACGACCAGAAATGGGGGCACTCGTCATCTTCCTAGGCAGTGTTAGAAACACGAGTCGAGGGAAAGATGTTGAGAAACTTGAGTTTGAAGCTGATGATCAACAGGCTGTTAAAGAACTTGAGAGAATCCGTGAAGAGGCAATTGCAAAGTTTGGTGTGACTGATATATCAATAGTTCATAGGAAAGGGACTGTTCAGATCGGAGAGAACATCGTAATCATTGTTGTCGGAGCTCCCCATAGAGCTGAGGCCTTTCAGGGATGTAGGTATGCGATTGAGAGATTGAAAGAAATAGTCCCAATCTGGAAGCACGAGTTCTATGAAGGCGGTGACCATTGGGTAGGAGAGACGGATGCTAAAACTCGGTCAGACACCAAGATGGTTGACATCTCGGAGAAGCCACAAAGTTTCAGAAAAGCCCAGGCAGTTGGTGACTTAATCCTTAGTCCTACTACAATAGAGGCAGTGCGTCTGGGTACAACAAAGAAGGGCAATGTGCTTTCAGTATCTGAGGTAGCTGGCATTATGGCTGCCAAGAAGACCTCTGAAATTATTCCGCTTTGCCACCAAATCCCTCTCTCTTCTGTGGATATTTCATTCGAGTTTCACGATGACCGCATAAAAGGCACCTGCGAAGTCATTGCTACATACTCTACGGGAGTAGAGATGGAAGCCTTGGTTGGAGTTACTACTGCTCTTCTTTCAATATGGGACATGACCAAATACCTGGAGAAGGATTCGGATGGGCAGTATCCTACTGCACGACTTGAAGGTGTACGAGTGATTATGAAAGAGAAGGCCGAAGTGCAATGAGCGACGAACACAGAAGGGACCAGAGAGTTGAAACAACATTCGCTGTTCTTGTTGTCAGTGACACACGTACTGAAGCAACCGACAAGTCAGGCAAGATTGCAAAGGAGCTTGTCACTGCTGAGGGACACACAGTCGGGGCTTATGATATTGTACCTAATGATGCTGAAGCCATCAGAGAGAAGGTATTGAGATACATTGACGACTCTGAAATCAGAGTGATTCTTACAAGTGGTGGAACAGGAGTTGGCAAGAAGGACTTGACAGCAGATGTGCTTGGACAGCTTTTTGAGAAGACTTTGGAGGGGTTTGGAGAGCACTTCAGAAGGCTGAGTCATGACGAGATTGGGTTGCCAGGAATCTATAGTCGTTCAACAGCAGGGCTGATTGGAAAGAAAGTGGCATTCTGTCTTCCTGGATCAAAGAATGCAATGGCTACAGCATTGAATGAGATTATTCTTCCAAGTATTGGTCATCTATTGTGGGAGGTTGATCGATGAGAGAAATGGAACCATTCAAACTGCTTGTTTCGCAACCCGAAGCCGAGCAGTTAGTCTTGAAGCATTGCAGACCACTGGATGTAACAGAAGCTGTTCCAATATCAGCAGCATCGGGAAGAGTACTTGCCACCGATATTATGGCAGGCAGTTCAGTACCCCCATTCAATAGATCAGCGATGGACGGCTATGCGGTCATCGCTGAGGACACCTTTGGAGCGGATGAGGGCGGAATCAACTTGGAACTCAAAGGTGTTATCCATGCTGGAGATGTTTCTGAGGAAGAGGTCACCCGAGGTCATTGCATCCAGATCGCCACTGGATCACCGTTACCTAAGGGCGCAAACGCCGTGGTCATGGTAGAGTACACTGAGAAGCAGGAGAACCAAATTCTTGTGACACGACCGGTCTATCCTGGTGCTAATGTATCCAAGAAAGGAGAAGATATCGTAGAGGGAGAAGTTGTACTGACTGCAGGCAGTTGGCTATCCCCAGCTAAGATTGGTACACTAGCAGCTCTGGGAAAAACTGAAGTTGAGGTTTACACTAGGCCTAGTGTTGCCGTCATCCCGACTGGGGAGGAGATAGTAGCACCCGGAAAACCACTATCTCCAGGCCAAATCTATGATGTCAACTCGTTCACCCTTGAATCAGTCCTTCGCGAAAATGGAGCTGAAGTCAAACGATATGACATTGTAGGAGATGAATACTCACTACTCAAGGAGGCAATAACTGAAGCCTGTGAACATGATATGGTCGTGCTTTCAGGGGGAAGTTCTGTTGGCGAAAAGGATCTACTGGCTGGGATTCTCTCAGAGATTGGTGAAGTTTACTTCCACGGAGTCCAAATCAAACCGGGCAAGCCCACTCTGTTTGGACTTGCCCAGAATACTCCTGTGTTTGGAATGCCCGGATACCCAACATCGTGCCTTAGCAACGCCTACGTGTTTCTTATCCCTGCAGTCAGGCAGATGTCAAGGCTGCCCCCTATGCGGCCCAAGACTGTGACAGCAAAGATTGGCAAGCGTATTGTTTCCTCATCTGGCCGTCAGCAGTTTCTTACAGTAAGAATCGAAGACGGTATAGCCCATCCCGTATACAAGCATTCAGGAGCAATCACAAGCATGGCTAATGCCGATGGTTACATAATATTGCCTGTGAATCTCGACGTTATTGAAGAAGGTGAAACGGTAGAAGTCACGTTATTCTAGAGTTCAGAAGACGTCAAGATCATAACCGGACACCACTTTCCCATCGTATCCGCTTTTGACTTCTTGGAGCAGCTCGGCATCAGAACGCGACCAAAAGAGTTGATGATATAGAACAAGGAGTTTCGGTTGTGCCTGGGAGGCGATTTCAGCAAGTTCATGGGATGATGTATGAACAGAAGTATGGTATCTAATCCAATCAGTTTCCCGCTCCTTCAATGCAACCGCAGAATACACTTCATGTATCAGAATGTCGCACCCCTTTGCCTTTTCAACCAATACTGGAGTGGGGGCTGTATCCCCTGAGATTACAATGGTGCGGTCCGCTGAAGTGAACTTGTATCCATAAGCAGACCAGGAGCCATGCACAACTGGAAAAGCCTCGACTGAAACTTTCTCATCTTGATATACAATCCCTGGCGCATCATTATTGATCTCATGGCATTTCACCACATAGCTCTCAGGATCAGCTGGTTCAAGCCCGCCTATCCTCTCCCGAATGTCCTCTTCATATGCTGCTAGTATGTTATTGGTCATTGATTGAAGCCCTACAGGTCCATAGACTACCAATGCAGAAGTGCGACCATCTACCGCGGGAGTGAGGATTAGGTCAGGATATCCGACTGTATGGTCAGAATGAAGATGAGTGAGAAACCCCCGGGTAAGTTGAGATGACTTCAAGCCTGCTTCTATGGCTCTTCTAACCACGCCCGGACCAAAATCAACGATGTATGGAAAATCATCCACTATGATTGCAACCGATGGTCCAGAACGTGAGGGATCGATATTGGGTGTGCCAGTGCCTAGGAGAACCACACGCGTGCCCATATCTAAGCACTCAACTCATAGCCACTTTCTATCCAAGATTTCATCATCACGGGATTTCGCCTAAGGAACGCATCCACAATCTCCTTAGGAACGCTATTCAAAGGGCATGAAAAGTTCAAACATCTTGGGCAAATCTTGAATTTCAGAACACTCAACCATACTCCAATCCCCATGATTGTGAAACCAAGAAAGAGCAACTGGTTGCTTAGAATAAGAAATGGAATTGGATAGCCTGCAAATATGACCAGAGCAACTAGGAATTGAATCTGATGAGATCGACTCATTGGACTGGGATTATACGGCCAGGTCTTATACAGACCATAGTTTGCGTAGCAGTGCAGTGTATGACCCTGACCACCATTTTCAGCGTAGAATGGACAATGACTGCAAAGAACCCTGTTCTCCCAGAGTTCGAAGAAGATCGCCCAGTAAATGAAATAGCCAATGACCCAAAGCCACATACCGCCATAAAGCATGCCTCCAATTGAGGGAATGAAGAACAGCATTGCGCTTCCGGCAAACATCAACGTGTCACTTCGATGCATCTCACAGTGTATCTCATTGTGAAGCGAGCAGTTTCCACACTCTTCCTTTGGTTTCCAGATGCATATGTTGAATGGGTTCTTTTCGAGTTGGTCGATTTCATCATTCATGTCCTTACACCAGCGTACCACCAACACCTCTGGCCACAACGAGCATTTAACACCTATTGATGACAATCTCGATTAATTCGCCCCAATCAGACAGACTAATAGGCCGCCGAACTGGAATGGATTTGGGTGTGATGAATGAAGATTGAGCCACTCCTAAATTCACTAGAGGGGATGCCACTGGATTTTATGTCGACTGTGCTGGACACACTTCCTGTCGAATTCACCATAATCGATGCGGATGACAAGGTCCTCTTCTGGAACAGGCATGGTATCCGTGTCTTCAAACGAGGGCCCGCGGTCATTGGGAGAAACGTCAGGATGTGTCATCCAGCGGTGAGCATAGACAAGGTTGAGCTAGTCATTAAGCGCCTAAGGAGCGGGGAGGAGGACTACATTGACTTCTGGATAGACCTTCCTGATGGAGATACTCCTCGGAAGCTTCTGATTAGGTACTACGCCCTTCGCGATGAGGGAGGAAATCATTTGGGCATATTAGAAACGACAATAAATCTGACACCTCTTCAGGGCTACACTGGTGAATACCGTCTTGGTGATTTCAAGTAGCCTGCAATGAAGCGAGGCGGCGAAGGATGAAACTGAAAGGGAAGACTGCCATTGTGACAGGGGTAGGGGCAGGTATCGGAGAGTCTACTGCTCGTCTATTTGCCAAGGAAGGTGCAGACGTAGTAGGGAATGACATCCTACAAGAAGCTGCACGCGTCATCGATGCCATCCGCTCGGATGGTGGGTCCGCCGCTTTTGTGAGAGGTGATGTTTCTGACAGTGACGCTGCAAGGGAGATAATTGAAACTGCTATTGATACCTATGGGAGGATAGACATTCTAGTGAATAATGCTGGAATCGTCTTGCCTGGCCGCGTCGATAACACCAGTCCTGAGGACTGGGATCGCACGATGGCTGTTAATGTCCGTGGACCATATCTTCTATCAAAGTTCGCCTATCCTCATTTAAAAGAGAGCAAGGGAACCATTATCCATGTTGCATCTGTTGCAGCTCTGATGGGACTTGGTAATCGCGCTGTGTATGCTGCCTCAAAGGGAGCTCTAACTTCTCTGACTCGTGCAATGGCAATGGACTACAAGGAAGACAGGATACGTGTGAACTGTATCTGTCCAGGGACTACAGACACTCCCTCTCTTGCTGTACGTCTGTCTCAACTTCCTGACCCTGAAATTGCCCGAAAGCAGTTCATCGAAAGACAGCCTCTGGGAAGATTGGGAACTCCTGAAGAAATTGCTGAGGGTATCCTGTATCTTGCGCTAGCTGAGTTTTGTACTGGTACGATTCTCTCAATTGATGGAGGAATGTCTCTCTGATTTGGGGTGCTTGGCACCTTCTGAATCGAATGGTATATACCCAATAATGCAGTCAACCCAGTAAGTCTTTCAGGTTGGTGCATGTGTTGGAGTTTGATTTACGACCAATCGGGGTAATCAAGACATCATTCGAGTCCGCAGCGGCTACCCCAATCCAGTCCAGCAAATCGGAGGCCAATGGTGAGGCTATCGTTGATCAGGAGTTCGAAGAAGGGCTGATTTCCTTAGACTTGTTCTCTCACGTAATCCTCCTATATTGGTTTCATCGAGCGATCTCTCCAAGACTGAAGGTAGTCCCATATCTCGGTCAGAGTGAACGTGGGCTTTTCTCGACGCGAGCGCCTTCAAGACCTAATCCAGTTGGTATTTCCGTAGTTGAGCTGCTTAGAGTCGAAGGCAACCGACTATTCTTCAAGGGTGCTGACATGCTGGATGGCACTCCTTTGATTGACATCAAACCGTTCATTCTAGAATTTGATTGCAGACCGACAGCCAATTCAGGGTGGCTGAGAGAGTTTCTTGAAAATGAGAGCCAAAGCTTTCTCGGTGACCTCCGTTTTCAGGGATAGCAGATCTCTACTATGAAAATGCCTTCATGGACACAGTCAAACATGAAATTACACGGTCATTATGCCATGACTAAACTTGTTGATGGGCTATATCTCTGTGAGGAATGCAAGCTTCTGTATAGAGAAGAACACTGGGCACAGAAATGCGAAGATTGGTGTCGAGAGCGAAAATCATGCAATCTTCAGATTACTAAACACGCAGTGAACAAATCTGACCTTGCACTCTAGCAGCAGCAGACGAATTCATTGATGCAAATTCATTTATACGAATTTCCAATTAACTATAATGAATGCATTGGAACAAAGAGGCGATATAATGGATGGCATTCAATTATTCACAGGCTTCCCAAAAGAAGGTCTTGGATTCCTAGCTGAATTGAAAGAGAACAACTATCGTGAATGGTTCAATGAACGAAAGAACGACTATCAAGAGATTCTAGTGAAACCTGCACAGAGTTTCGTTGTAGCTCTTGGCGAGCGTCTTTCCAACATATCTGAGGACATGGTCTATGATACTCGCACCAACGGCAGTGGGTCGATATTGCGCATCCATCGTGATATTCGCTTCAGTAAGGACAAGTCCCCCTATAACACAAGACTTCGAGTCCGATTCTGGGAAGGTCCCGGAAAGAAGAAAGAGAGACCCGGGTTCTTTGTTGGAATGGATGAAACAGGTGGAGGAATCCATGGTGGATTGTGGATGTTTCCGAAGCCGCTCTTAGAGAAATATCGAGCATCTGTTCTTGACGATGATTCTGGCACTCAGTTGGTCAAAGCTATTGACAGAATCAAGTCCTTCAAAGGGTATAAGGTTGGAGGCGAGCACTACAAGCGCGTACCAAGAGGTTATGATGCAAATCACCCCAGGGCTGATTTGCTTCTCTTCAATGGCCTCTATGTTAGTTCACCAAAGATTCCTGCAAGCGTCCTGAAGAAACCTGAACTAGTCGATGTCTGTTTCGAACACATACAGAAAATGGTACCAATTCATGAATGGTTGATTCAATTGCTAGGATGACTTGTCTAGGATTTCTTTGCTCTTTTCTCAGCCTCAGGAATATCCTGACAAGCATATCATTTAACAAGCCCGCAGACTTATCAGAAGCCTCTGTGACTAGGCAATAGATTGGTGGTGCTATTCCTGTCTGGGTTGGAAGACCGAGTAGTTGAAACGGTGAGAAACTCTCTTACGATAGGCATCACACTCAAACAGATAGCACAAGCGGTAGATGAAGATTTAGAAGCAATAGACGGATGCGTCCAAGCTCTCCGGGACCGGGGCAAAGTTGTAAGGATGGGGAGAGGACTATGGGTTCTAAAGGAATATGAGCAAATCGAGAATGATCCCGAGTTCATCAGTCCTGCAATGTATAACGAGAAATTTGCAGATCTATATGGTGTTCAATTGTCTGAATACAGTGGTAGTGGCATTACTTTCTCTGCAAACCATTTCCTAGAGAAGAAAGTTCAGAGATGGACTCCATATGTGCAGGGATTCTCGGCGGACTTTGTTGATAATATGCTACGGCGCTATGATGTGAAACCTGGACAGAGAGTGCTCGACCCTTTCGCGGGTAGCGGAACTGTCCTCGTAAGTGCCAAGATGAAAGGCATAGACGCCATTGGTGTGGATCTAGCACCATTGATGTCATTTATGGCTCGTGTAAAGACTGAATGGGATTTGGATGTGAAAGAGGTCAGACGCGAATTTGAAAGATTGGACTGGAATCAAGAACAAAAAATCAGCTCACCCACTTTTCTCAAGAGATGGAAATCACATTTTAATACCGGGGTGTTAAGGAACCTGCTCCTCCTCAAGCAGTCGATATTGGATGTCGAGCAGCCAAAGATAATGGATTTGTTCAGATTAGCCTTTGCCAGTATCTTGGTGGACTGCAGCAACTTAAACCGTTCCCCATGCTTGGGTTATAACAGAACCAAGGCCGTTTCAGAGGATACCCCCTTCATTCTATTCAGAGCAAAGGTGCAGGACATGATTGATGATCTTGTGTATGTTAAGGAAAAGGTGCAAGGGCATGTTGAAGTAATAACAGGCGACTCGAAACTAGTTCAATACGAGCCCGAGTCCATTGACATCGCCATAACCAGCCCTCCATATGTTAATGGATTAGATTACATCATTAACTACAAGATTGAGATGGCTTGGCTTGACATGGTGCACAGCTATGATGAACTCGGCCACTTGAAGGATGAAATGGTGGCTTGCGACAATGTTTCTCGATCCATCATCAGAGGCTTTTCAGAGAGATTAGACAGCTATAAAGACATCTGGGTAGAAGAAATAGCAGATAGAATTGTCCATCGGATTACGTCAAAGGAAGGCTACAGACGAAAAGACATGCACAATGTTGTCAGGAAGTATTTCGATGATGTTTATCGAGTCTTCAGAAATGTATACGAGGGTCTCAAAACAGGCGCTCGCTTCACCATTGTCATCGGTGACTCTCTCATTGCTGGGGTGTATATTCCTGCAGACCTCATCCTGGCACAGATGGGGGCGGCTATTGGTTTCAAGATCGAATCCGTCGAAATAGCTAGGTTTCGCCGTTCCGGACAACGAAGATCATTCAAGCTCAGAGAGAGCGTCGTCATTCTCTCAAAGTGAAATTCATCTGTGAAACGTTATATCGATGTGAGTGTATAACTCAAGAACAGAAACAGGAGACTCATTTCTTGAGAAGTCGAATGACGACCTTTGTACCAATTCTAACAATCATTGCGGTTTCATTCATTGTATCCTATCTACTCTATACAACTGGCAGTTTTGCTGTTTCTGCTTATCAAAATACAAGGGTTGACGCATCAGGTTGGGCGTCTTATCAGGTATGGACAATAAAGAACGACACCCTGTCAGGAAGTTTCGAAGTCACAACTGACGGTGTCTTAGACTTCTATATCATGTCTGAGAATGACTATAGAATCTGGACTGAACGCGGTGGAAATACAGGATCGCTATTTTCGCGAATGGGGGTAGAATCGTTGGAATGGAGCGTTTTGATTCCTGCAGACGGTACATATTTCATTGTATACAGCAATTGGGGCAGTTCTGTACCAGAACATGTTCAGGCCTCTCTACATGTGACGACTTCTAGATCCATACTCTGGCCTGTCATTGTCACTGGAACCATTCTTACCGCGGCACTCCTGATATGCATGACAACAATTCGAAAAACAAAAGATGTGATGAGCTATTGACGAGGTTCTGCTATCATTCGAATGAAATCCCATTTGGAGGTTTGCTGAATGATGCGGAATCGGGATGAATTAGTCACACTGGTACACGAATTGATAGATGAGAAATTCAAGGAAAGACACAAGGAGCTTCTGGAGAAGCGAGGGGACGTTCATGAAGCAATGAGTGACATAGACCCATCCTCCTTCAAAATCCCCTCAGAAACAAAGACGGAGGATGGTGACACCGTGATTAAGCATAATGTGGTGGAATATGTCACGACCTAGTTTTAGTGGACGCGCCTTATAGGTTCGAGCGAAAAGGAACTCTTATCCTCAGGAATGATGGAAGTAATGAGCTAGTTTCTTAGTGATTTGGGTATTTGCTAGGCTATTGCAATTCTATGTGGAACGTAGTCTGTCATCTGCACTTCTTTACCAAGTAGTCGTAGTCCCATAGCAATCTGACCCCGATGATAGGCTGCATGATTGACAAGGTGGAAGAGGATTTCTTCGAAGACTATTGTGATATCTTTGCCTTTGCTATCAAATGTAATTTCGTTTACTAGACGGTTTTCAATCATGTTGATGAACTTGTGGACGTAATCAGTTAAGAATCCAAAGAGAGTCCCTCTCTCCATTCCCTCAAAATTCGGTTCATCATCTGGATCCTTGTCAATCCAGTCGTAATACCACTCCCAGGTGTCCTGTGCAAGATGGATATATCGCTTCCTGATGCTGCCACCACCTTCTCCAAGAGGTCTATCAAATTCCTCTTCAGTCAGTCCTTGTACCATTTCCCAAACCGTTTTGTCAGCCCAAACAAGATACTGACCCATTCTCTCTAGGAGGTTCATGCCGCACATCCTGTGATTCATCCAAATAAACATCTGGTCAATCATGCCAGTTCTATGCACCGACTTAGAGATGCCCTGTTCCCGTTCGAATCCAACGCAGTCACCGTGCAGGTATAGCATCCTGGCTGCAATTTGAAAACAACGCGCCCATAGGTACTGTTCGCCCAAAAAACAGGATTGCTAACCCGGTGGAACTGGTATACCTCGCCATATCCACGGATCGTCATGTTCACATCACGAATAAGACTCTCCTTGTCATACACATCCGCAATGAACGCAATGCCTTCATCAGTAGCAAGAATCCGAAGGTTCTCTATGACAGGATTTGATGTATCCTCAGTTCGGATTGGAATCACCTTGATCGTCTGTCCAATCGGAGCAGAGTCTATCAGAAGATACTTCCTTGAATCCTCCTCTATCGCAAAATACCGATCAGAGATTTTCTCGCCATCAAAGACACTCACTTCACTCCAGGATGAAGGCACCTCAACCCGATAGGTGATTGGTATGCCATATTCGAAATCACGTTCTATTGATGTCACGAAGGATATTGTGCTGTTTGTACTCAGATACCTACTTATGCGGACGTTATTTCTCTGAATTTGATATGCAACAGCCTCTCCCCAACTTGTATACCACGTATCGTTTCTAAAGGCTATCTCCTTGAGCGCCTCGAAGAACTCGTATCGCTCACTCTCATTAAACCACTTGGAGTGCCCATAGCACTTGTAAGCTCGATGAATATCATCATCATAAGAAACCATTTTATTAAACGAGCTTATGAGGCTGCTTATTGTCGACCCCTGGACACCGTGAACACTAGGAAATGAATGTGGGGCGCTATCTGTCCTTTCAATGGGCCATGAGCCTATCTCATTCATCGACTCGTACTCTATGCCTCTGCCTATCTTGAAGTACTTCTGTACAAGACTCATAGCTGCCTTATTCTTAGATCCATATGGGTACGCAAACAGGATTGGGGTATAGCCATAAACGTTCTCTATATCATCAATGCTCTTTTGGAGAAGGTATTCACAATATGATGCATTGATTGAGGCATGATGCACGTGATTTCTGGAGTGTGACTGGATGTCATGTCCACGGAACAGCATGTCCAATCCCCAGAGTTTCCTGTTCTGAATGAAACTTGTGATTGCAAATGTTGTGTGCCTAAAGCCCAATTCATCCTCAAGGAATGAAAACAGCAAATCATCTCCTCCGTCATCCCATGAAAACATGAAAGCGTACTGCTTACCGCCTCTGAACATTTCCACCGTCGGCTCGTCTAATGGCAACAGTGGTCCACCCGAACTCACAATCTGAATGTACTCAAGGGAGAAGACTAGGATGAGTATGACTGTAAGTGTGAGCCGTCTAATCCTCATTCTATCTGACCTTCTATCCACTAGTCGTTTGATTCATCGATCCTGTCCAATATGCCGGACCGTTCGCCCGACATACGTGTGCATGATTTCACCAAAAGGAAGGTTTCACATTCGATATCAGATGCGGCTTCCTTAACACCAAGTCGAAGAGGGGCATGCAGCGATTCTGTACATTCGCAGAGGCTGCAACTCGAGTTCTGACCTGAAATTCATCTTCAGTACTCTGAATCATATTACTCCTCAATTGATAATATGCTACGCATTGAACACATTTGTACGGCAAATAGTACACAGGACCTACTGCATGTACAATATTTCGAACACACATCTATGCCCCCTTCCGATAGATTAAGTTGGGCATCCACCTATCTTTTGGAAGCCATGACGCTCACTCCAAAACAAAAGGAACGATACTCTCGAATGCTCGCCCTCCACGACATTTCAGAATCACATATGGAGTCTATAGCTTCATCAACTGTATCTGTTGTGGGTGCGGGAGGGCTTGGAAGCCCAGCACTGCGCCTCCTGACGGCCATAGGATTTGGGAATATACGAATAATCGATCGGGATATTGTTGAGTTATCCAACATTCAAAGACAGACCGTGTACAACACAATAGACATAGGCATGCCAAAAGCTGAGGCTGCAGCCGCCAATCTTGCATTACTAAATCCTGATGTCGATTTCCAGCCAATCAGTGCATCAATTGCCGAGGATAATGCAGCAACGCTCCTAAAGGGATCTGACATCATTATTGATGGCTTGGATTCTTTCAATACTAGATTCGCTGTGAATCGAGTGAGTGTGGAATTAGAGATTCCCTATGTCTTCGCAGGAGCGATAGAGTATCACAGCAATCTGAGCACCTTCATTCCCGGCAAGACTGGCTGCCTTCACTGCCTTGCTGGGAACGCTCAGGATAATTCTGACTATACATGTGCCAATGTGGGCGTTTCCACGGAACTCCTGTCAATGGTCGCATCCGTAGAGGTTAGAGAATCAGTCCTTCTTGCAACAGGACAATCGCCCCGCCTCGCAAATCGTCTCATGGTAGTCGATATCGCATCCCTAAGCTTTGATTTCTTTGACATTGGACGCGATGATAATTGTCCGGTCTGTTCATTACACGCGACTCTCCCGTCAGTCAAGCAGTCTGAAGTGCCAAGGGTGACTACCTTATGTTCTGGCACCTTCAACTTGACTCCTAGGCTCCCAATTGAGATTGATATGAACTTGATTGCAGCACGTCTTGCCAGTTTATATGAGGTGAAGCAGGCAAAGAGGTGGCTCAAGCTTCGCTCGCCATCAGGGATCGAGGTGACCATCATGCCACAGGGCAATGCAATAATCAAGGGAGTCAAGTCAGAAGAAGAAGCGCTTGAGATCTATGAAACGATTCTGAGTGTAGAATCTAGCTATTGAAATCTAAGGCAATCCACCAATGCAGAACAGCATCCCTACTGTATATTAGGCGGATGCACCTTACGAGAATTCTCTCAGGGATGTTGGATTCCAATGGACGAAACCTTTGAGTTCGGTGGTGAAATAGTCTGGCGTCCCACATCTGATTATGTGGAGAACGCGCGTTTGACCAAGTTCATGCGGCAGCATGGAATAGGCGATTTTGTTGAACTAATGAAACGTTCAACGGAAGATATTGCCTGGTTTACGGAGGCGGTTTTAAAGCATCTCGATATCCAATTTCAAACTGAATATGATAAGGTTGTAGACTTATCGAATGGAATTGCGTGGCCGCAGTGGTGCATTGGAGGAAGGATGAACATTGTTCATAATTGTATTGACAAGTACATTGGCACTCCAGTGGAATCACAAAACGCTTTGATCTGGGAGGGTGAGGAAGGCGAAATTCGGTCAATGAGCTATGGAGAACTCTACCTGGAGGTCAATAAGGCCGCAAATGCATTGAGGTCTCTTGGACTTGGAAAAGGTGATTCGATTGGCCTTTTCATGCCAATGGTACCTGAGATTGTTGTTGCATTACTGGCAATTGCAAAGATTGGAGGAATAATTCTCCCACTGTTCTCGGGATTTGGTGAGAGTGCAATTGTAGACAGATTAGCAGATGCTGATGCGAAAGCTCTGTTCACAGTTGATGGTGCATTTCGAAGAGGCAAAGCTATCCCCATGAAGCCAGTTGCAGATAAGGCAGCGGAGAGAATTCCCACCTTAAAGCATATGATTGTACTCAATCGAGCTAATAACCACGTGGCCATGGAAGAGGGGCGTGACCATTGGTGGACAGAACTTGTATCAGTACAATCAGAATCTGCCTCAACTGAGATGACTGACGCTGAAGACCCCCTGATGATTATCTACACATCTGGGACCACCGGTCTTGCGAAGGGTGCCGTGCACACTCACTGCGGATTTCCAGTAAAAGCCGCTCAGGACATGGCTTTTGGTACCGATCTTCATCCAGACCAAATCATATACTGGATGACTGATATGGGCTGGATGATGGGGCCTTGGCTTGTCTTTGGTTCATTGATTCTTGGAGCAACATTCTTCCTTTTTGATGGTGCTCCAGACTTCCCGGGACCTGGCCGTCTCTGGGAAATGGTTGCTCGGCACAAAATCTCCGTGCTTGGTGTTTCTCCAACACTCATCAGGCTCTTAATGACTCATGGAGAGAAACCTTTTCAGAAACACGACATCTCTGCACTGCGTTACTTTGGTTCCACCGGTGAGCCTTGGAATCCTGATCCTTGGATGTGGCTATTTGAAAAGGTTGGAGGAAAAAGAATACCAATCATTAACTACTCTGGTGGTACAGAGGTGTCTGGAGGGATAGTGATGGGCAATCCATTGCTACCTCTCAAGGCATGTGCTTTCTCCGGTCCATGTCCCGGGATTGCGGCTGATGTATTTGATGAGGACGGTCAGCCAGTCAGAAATCAGGTTGGAGAACTCGTTATCAAAGCCCCCTGGATCGGCATGACACGTGGCTTTTGGAAGGACCCCAAACGCTACGAAGACACTTACTGGTCGCGATGGCCTAACGTATGGGTGCATGGAGATTTCGCCGCCATTGATGCTGATGGTTTGTGGTATATTCTGGGAAGGTCAGACGACATAATCAAGATAGCAGGAAAGCGATTTGGTCCAGCAGAGGCAGAATCGATCATTGTAGCTCATCCTGCAGTGACAGAGGCGGCAGCCATTGGGGTCCCTCATAAAATCAAGCTGAACGAGCTTGTGGTCTTCTGTGTTCTTATGCCTGGCACTAGCCCCTCTGATACTCTGCGTGAAGAGTTGAGGCAGATGGTTGCAAAAGCCATGGGCAGACCGCTGACTCCAAAAGATGTCCTCTTTGTCAGTGACCTCCCAAAGACCCGTAATGCAAAAGTGATGAGGCGAATGATACGTGCTGCATATCTTGGAGAAGACCCGGGTGATACTGCCTCATTAGTAAATCCCGAGGCTGTCGAGGAGATTCGTCGTGCCAAGTAAAATAGCAATGGCGAGGATTTACTAGCGCCAAAGTAGAATGTCAGACACAAAGAGGGAGATTATTGGCAATAGATCAGGAAGCAGTACGACAAGCAACTAGAATGAAGGAAATTGCAACCAGTTTAGCTATGCCAAGAGTTTTGAAGATTGAAAGCGAGTACCTCCCTTCATCAACCTACATTATCGAATCCTCTAGTGCCCTACAGATCCTATTAGAACCATGGATGGTGGGCTCCAAGCTAACCACCTTCGCTCGAAACAGTAGTATAGACTTCATTCGAGCAGCATTTGATCTTGTCGCAGAGCTACGAGAAGCGTCATTGAGGGCTATCACAGAAGTCGTGCCTCTAGCAGGTGCACTATATTACAGCATAGCTGAGGCATTTGACAGGGTGTTTGGAGAAACAATAAGCCGATGTTTCATCGGAGCCCGGCGCCATCTTACTCCCACAGGGTGGAAGACTGACCTCTCCTACAAGAATTTTGAAGCACTGTCTCCGAGCCCTGTGGTTCTAATAGGCGATACTATTGCAACAGGTGGCACTATCGAGAGCATTATCGAGGCCACAATGAACCAGGCGTCAAATGTTCGTGCGATTCTCGTTTACTCAATTGCAGGCGGGCTTTTGGGCGCGGTGCGTCTGAAAGAGATTGCAGATACCATAGATCCTCCAATATACACGTTCTATTCCAATGCAATCTTCGGTGTGGAAGCGAATGGAACTGACATGCCTTGGTCACATCCCGGAACGATAGTGAGTCCTGAGATGAAGCAGAAGGCTGAGGATGCCTACGGAACAGACCTAGCTAGGCGATGGTGTAGCGTCTGGGACTGGGGTGACCGTGCGAAGCATCCGTTGAAACACCTTGATGAGCTACTCGAACGATGCAACCAAGAACTGATTTCAATCGAAGACGATAGAACTCGTGAAGTGCTGAATATAATAAGAGAAAAAACAGTAGCAGCACTTGAGAGGTGGAATTCACCACTTTCACTAGATTAAAGGTCATTGAGAAAGGCACAAAACGATTGGCGCTCAGCAACGAAGGGATGACCATGACAAGAACACGAGATATTCTAGAGGCTCTTTCCTCAGGTAAAATCAACATAGACGAAGCAGAAAAAGAACTCAGTTCCCTGGCCTTTACACGAGTGGGTGACATTGGCATGATTGACATCAATAGGCAAGAGAGGTGTGGAGTCCCTGAAGTCGTCTTCGCTGAAACAAAGGCCATAGAGAATCTCGTCAGAATTGTTGATGCCATGGTCGACAAAAATGGTGCTGTTCTTCTCACTAGAGTGAGTCGGACTAAGCTTGATGGCCTCAGGAAATCACATGAAAGCCTGATTTTTGATGTGTGCGGTTTTGAGGACCATCTAACAGTATTAGCACATCGGAGTGATTGGTCAGACCCGCCATTGAGTGGAAAGATTGCTATCATGACTGCAGGAACCTCGGACATTCCATACTCTCATGAAGCCGAAGCATTGGCACGTATAATGGGGGTGGAGGTTCTGACATTCCATGATATCGGTGTAGCTGGAATACATCGGATTATTGAACCGGTCAAAACAATAGTTGAAGAAGGAGTTGATTCATTGATTGTATTCGCTGGCATGGAGGGAGCCCTCCCGACGGTCATCGCCTCTCTAGTCGATATTCCAGTGATTGGCGTGCCTGTTCCGACGGGCTACGGTCATGGTGGAAAAGGCGAAACCGCATTGGCGTCAATGCTCCAGTCCTGCGCTCCGGGATTGGCTGTGGTTAACATAGGAAATGGTCTGGGTGCTGGCGCAGTAGCCTGTCTTATTGCTAAAAGATGTGCAAAAAAGACAGGAAACTAGCAACTGCTATTATGCTTGGAATGGAAAGCTTTTTTCGGATTTCCCTGTCGATAGGAGTTGGTGTTCTATTTGACAAACGTGTGTGTTATAGGAGTCTATGTCGATGATATGGATAAGGCCCTAGACTTCTACTGCAACAAGCTTGGTTTCACGGTTAGACACAAGTATGACGATTGCCTAGTTCATCTAGAGAACAAAGGCATCCCATTGATTCTTGAGAAGACAGACAAGCCATCTACTGCCGAGTACCCGACAACATCACAAGTGGCACTTGGCATTGAAACAGAGAATGTCAAGAAGACCGCGATGGATCTAAAGGAGCTTGGCGCTGATGTTATACATGATGCTCCTGAGAGGTTTCCCGCAGGGATTTTCATGGCAGTGCGCGACCCAGCTGGGAATTTGATCGAATTATTGCAGTTCGACAAGGAATAATACAGCTGAGTTGAATTTCATCACAGCTGTCGGAATTCCGTGAGGTTGGCGAGTACTCTACTCAGATACTCCTCGAATGATTCTATGTCTTCCTCTGTAAATCCGTGATAGAAAATCTCAGTCATTTCCACTGAAACATCCATGTATTTTTGGTGGAGTTTCTTAGTCTTCGCAGTGAGATGGACAAGTGTTTTGCGCCTATCTACATCGTAGGGTGTTCTCTCCACAAGCCCATCTGCCGCCATTCTATCAAGCATATCCGTCAGAGTTGACTTGCCGAGTTGAGTCCTGCTAGCCAGCTCTCGAATCGGTATGCCATCATCTCGCCAGAGGGCAAACAGGATTCTGCCTTGACCTGGACTAATCTCAATTCCATGTTCTTTGAGCTTCTTTGAGAATATCCTGCTCGAAAGATGGTGTACCTTGGTGATGAGAAACCCCCCTTCACTAACTTCCATTTTCAATCACCTAGCTCAATCCTGAACGTCCTACTTTGGTCCCAACCTTTTGCAATTCTACTATGGAATTTGAGGACTGTGTGATCAGGGTCATCATACCCAGATAGATAGTATTTTTCCCATCCATCATGCCATATGGCCTGTTTTATCGCGACATCCGTTAATATCTCAATGGTTCCCCCAAACATGGCTCCGCGCGATTCATCTGGAATACAATAGTAGACAGATGCCTTGGGATTTACTCTAATGTCCTCAATCTTTGTGGAAGAGGTATTTGTTGAGAAAATCACAAAGAAATCGTCATTCTGCCCTGAGAAGAAGGATGTCAGCTTTGGAAACTTCTCTTTGTTCCTGAGATTGAACATCGCCCTTATCTGCGGATAGCCGCCTCTGTCAATGGTTGTGAGATACGCTGGCCACGCTTTATCTAATAGTCGAATGCATAATTGCCTTTCATAGTCGCTCATCCTTTTCACCTAAACATTCGTTCGGTACCGAAGTAAATTAGTACGATACCGCACTATTTAAGTGTTCATAGATAAGCGATACCCGCTTCAGGTCTTTATAGCCCAGAAGATCACGAGTCCTGGAAATGTTTCGTAGGCTCCACATTCGGTGAAGTTGGCTTCTATCACAGTGCCTACATCGTCCCCTTCAACCACACCTAGTTCTGGATAGAGATGAGTTGAAGTCACACGAATGAATTCCCCTAGTCCTGGCTTTGTGGGCTCATCAAAGAATGCAAACGGAGCAATGATTCTGAGTGCACCACCAACTTTCAAGACGCGTTTACACTCTGCGATAGCCTGCGGAAGGAAGTCTCTCTCAGGCACGCCATTCATCCATATCTCTGCAAAGCGTTCATTTGGGGACGCTATATCGCAGATGTCACCTTTCATTTCTCGATATTTGACTCCAGTCCGCTCGACCAGAGAAATATCTCCTATGATGTCGAGAGCAGTCCCTTCGTGTCTGGTTGCTAGATATTCTACAGTCTTCATGTCTCTCTCTTTGAAACGAGGAAACGATGCCAGTAGAATTCTGCCCTCGATTCTCTCTATTGTGCCCACATCTAGTACATCATGAAGATAGGTTGCTGCGGTATGCCGATAAGCGTCATAGAAGTGAAGAACGATCTCGATTGCATCCTTCAAAATCTCACGAAGATATGTTTCTCCTCTAGAGCCCAATCGATAGACACGTCTATCTGGCCCATGAGGTCCTGACTCCATTCTACTCTCCACAAGGCCTTCCGATTCCATGGCATGAAGCCAACGGTAAAGTGTGGTCAATTGGAGCCCTCTAGCTTCTTCTGGGAGGGCATGAAGCAAATCATACCCATGATGAGGAGCGTGATCCAGTGAGAGGAGAATCCTGTCCTTAATCCAATCCTTAGAAACTTTCAAGCTATATGCAGCTCCACGTATAGCTGGAAGAGCATTCCTACTTATTTCCTCCTCTTACTCATTTGAGTACGGTGAATATCTGATGAAATGTGAATCATGTGGAATGACAATGAACAAGGCTGAGGAGTTCGGCGGCGGCAAGATGAACAACAAGACCTGTGTCTACTGCAGCGATAGTGACGGAAATCTCAAGCCTAGGAATGAGATCCGGGAAGGGATGGTCCATTTCTGGATGCAGCGGGAGAGCATTGATCGAGAAACGGCAGAAAAGAAGACCGATGAATACATGAGTGCACAGCCAGCATGGAAGAACTAGTTTCAAACCTGAAATACAATCGTTGAACCAGTGAAATCCTATATAGAATATTAACTATTACGAAAATCGATTTGCATGAGTGACTACAAGGGCGATTTTGGTGTCACAGTGATTAGTGGTGGTTCCGCCGGGCTATCAGCAGGATTGATTTTGGCATACTAAGGGTCACAGAACAGCTGTGTTCTAGGGAGGGTCATTATGGTGCACTGGCTGCACATAACTCCTACAAGTATTTCCGGAAACCATATTGGACATAGAAATCAGAAGATGGTCCTCCTTTTCCTGACATTGCTAATCATTTGAAATTCCTAGAGATGAAATGCATATCTAATTCATACCAAATTATTCAGTCATCGTATATTCAATAATTGCGAGTCAATCAGCATGAAAGTATACACTAATGAAATCGACATTAATTCCTTCATCAACAGATGTATGAAGGAATTGGAGCTAAATGCAGTCATTGGAAGAC
>JBHLQK010000003.1:0-42838 GCA_048884925.1 Candidatus Thorarchaeota archaeon | reverse complement strand
CCTCAATTGAACTGCCAACTCTGATGACCTTCTCATCCTCAGGAATGACCACCTCTGTTCCAGTCACGTATGGGTCATTGAATCTGCGCAGCTCGCGTAAGATGAAGTCACGGAGTTCCTCGTAGAAGACTAATCCTTCCAACCGTTCCTCAGCTGAGCCTCCAACCTGCGCTCCTGATGCTCCAGCAGTTTCAACCTCAACAGTTCCTATCCCAAAGATTCGATCAAATGGTCCTGCTCTAGATGAGATGTTTGTGATAGTTCTGAAGGGGACATGCTTCCGAGTGATATTGATGAGTCCCTTCTTGACATATATCTCAGGCATAGTTCCACCAGACTTTGCTATCACAGAGTATTCAAACGCATTGATGTAGATTGGATAAAGTATCATTGCTGGAATATACCAGATTGCAGTTAGTACCCAGTACCATGGATTGATAATCTCCCAGAAGACACTGGTCCAGCTCTCGAAGCCAGGTTGTCCAATCAATCCAAACACAAGGTATCCCAGTCCCAGCATGAGAGCCAAGAATATCAGCCAGATTCCCACTGCAGCGAAAGTCATTAGAAACCAGTTCTTGTTGCGAAACGCCTTCGATGGCTTGAAGATCTTTCCACTCTCAACGTCCTCAATTGGCGGCTTGATTACTTTACCTTTACTGCTCATGCTTCAGTTCACCTATCACCTTCGCTTCAGATGCTCAAGAATCTCATCTAAAGGTGCTAACCTATCTCTAATCTGTCTCAAGGTGATTAGTATTTCGTCTTCGAGAGTGTCATCCATTCGAGGCACTGGTCGTTCAGATGGCAAGATGACTTCTGTCCCTGTGACATACTGACCTGTAAACCTACGAAGCTCACGTAAAATGAAGTCCCTCACAGACTCAAAGATTTGCAATCCTTCAAGCTTCTCTTCTGGTTTGGCCCCAGCTTGAGCCCCGCCGGAGAATCCAGCGGTTTCTATGTCAACACTTCCTATGCCGAAAATCCTATCCAAAGGTCCAGCCTTTGAGGAGATATTCGTGATTGTTCTGAAGGGTACATGTTTCTCTGTGACTGTTATTATTCCCTTTCGGACATATATCTCTGGCATTGTTTCACCTGAGTGAGCTATCACTGAATATTCGAATCTGCCGACATAGAATGGCCAAATGACGATAGCGGGGATGAGCCAGAATGCATTGATAATCCACCACCAGAAATTGACTGGAAGCCACCAGTCGTTAAGATAAGCGATATACCCCGAAAATGGTATCCCCTCATCAAAGACAAAGACGAGATAGGCTGTACCAAGCCATGTCACCATCGCCAATAGCCACAGACCCAAAGCACCTAGAATGGCTCCCAACCAGCCTTTGTAGACAAAGACACCATCTGGTTTGAAGACCTTACCGCTCTTTATTGCATCCATTGGTGGCTTGATCACTTTGCTATCACTCATCTCGGATATTCCTCCTGTCAAGCTTTTCATCCATCCTCCTGAGAATGTCACGCATGTCTTGCAGAGTCTGCAATATCTCTCCTTGTCCAAGCCCTGCAAATGAATCATCCTGTTCAGGGGCAACTACCTCTGTCCCAGTGACATATTGACCTGTGAAGCGACGAAGCTCCCTAAGAATGAAGTCACGCAGTTCGTTGAAGTATGGAATGCCTTCAAGCTTCTCTTCTGGTTTTGGTTGGAATCCTCCTGGCTGCATTCCTCCTGATATTCCTGCAGTCTGAATCTCGACACTCCCAATCCCAAAAATCCGGTCAAAGAGTCCCTTCTTAGAGGATATGTTTGTCACAGTCCGGAACGGAACATGTTTCTCTGTTACTGTGAATATTCCTTTTCTCACATAGATCTCAGGCATGGGCTGTCTGGTTTCAGCAAGAATTGAGTACTCAATTCTCATGACATATAATGCCCATATTGTGAAGCCGATACCCAGAATGATTAATACAATTCCCCAATACCATCCGCTTACAAATACCCACCAAGTGTTCACATATTGAGCATGCTGAATTGGTGTCCAAGACTCTCTCGAAATCACGTAGATTATGAATGTTAGTCCTATCCACCCCTCCATAATAATGACCCACCAGACTGCAAAGAACAAGAATCCCTGCAACCAGCCCTTGAAAATCAGACTCCTAGCTGGCTTGAAGATCTTACCGCTGGCTATCCTTTCCATCGGAGGTTTGATCACTCTCTCTTCGTAATATGCGCTCATTCTATAAATCACTCCTATCAAGCTTGTCCTCTATTCTGCGTAGGACATTTCGGAGGTCTTGCAATGTAGAAAGTGTCGCCTCTTCTACGGAGCCAACACGGATGGTGCTATCTTGTTCAGTAAATCCCTCGGTCGTTGTTGCATAAATGCCCTTGAAACTGCGCATCTCACTAAGTATAAAGTCTCGAAGTTCTTGGTAGAATGTTATGCCCTCAATCTTTTCTTCGGGCTTTCCCCCTTCATAAGGTCCTCCAGAATATCCTGCCGTGTGAATCTCAACATTACCTATCCCGAATAGACGGTCAAAGGGGCCGGTCTTGCTGGCGATGTTTGTGATGGCACGCAGTGGCACATGCTTCTCTGTGACATCAATCAGCCCCTTCTTGACATATATCTCCGGCAGTGACTTCCCCGACTCACCTCTCACCGAGTACTCAAACCTGTTGAGATAGACTGGAATCAGAATGAGCACAGGCACAAGCACAATAAGCCCCAACGTCCAGAACCAGAAGTTTACAGGCGTCCACATCGCATCGATCCAGGCGGAGAACTGCCAGAGGCCATCAGTGAATACGTAGATGAGATAGAAGAGGCCAAAGAATGTGCCTGCTGTTATTGCATACATGATCAGCATTGTGACAACGGCAATGAACCAATACTTATTCCTCAATGCCGTAGCTGGCCTGAACACTTTTCCATATGCTACTGTTTCCATCGGAGGCCTGATTACTTTACCTTCGTACTCTCTACCCATTATCTTCAACTCCATTATGCTCTCTTATACCTCGGTACTTCTTTGGCAGCGAGTTTATTGAAGATAGCAATGGACTGCTGGGTCATGTATAGCTGTTCCTCATCTGGTCTCAAGGTTATATTGTACTCTGCCATTATTGTGTCAAGGGTGTCTCGACACTCCTCTTCCTTCGGACACTCATGGCAGAGCTTGCCTGCGTATGAGTCGTGCTTGTACCAAACTATCACGCCAAGCTTCATTGTGTAAATGATGTATACCTCTGTGTTTGCCTGATAATCAAATCCACGAAGTAGCCCCTTGTAGTCCTGAACGGTCTCGATATCAAGACGATGGCTCTTGGCCTGATTCCTGAGAGCCTTCTCGATTTTATCCCTAGCCCTGTTGAGGACCCGTGATACGTACTGTGTGTCTTTGAGATTGACTTTCTTGATTCCATCTCTCTCAGACCCCTTGTCCGATTTCTGAAAGAGGGCGTAGACATAAGCAGGCGCTATTTGATCCATCTCGTATTCACTGGCAATCTCTCCAGTGGTCTTTCCTTGCTGGAATTCCCACCAGACCGTTGCTTCGTGAACTGAGAGTAGCATCTTCTTATCCTCACTGTTTTTGTCATTACCCAGCTATAAAGCTTTCGGGTAATTCTTCACTACGTACTTGGGAAAGTTTATATATAAACTTGGTGATTGTTTACATAGATTGCGGTAAACATTTACTGCAAGATATTAGGTGAGCAAGTTGGCTAGAAACGGAATAACAATTCGCACCGAGCGGCTGAACAAGTCATTTGATGCTGTTCGAGCCGTACGTAATCTAGACCTAGAGGTGATGTCGGGTAGCAGGTTCGGCTTCCTTGGACCTAACGGAGCTGGGAAGACAACCACTGTCCGTATACTCTCGGGTCTACTGAAACAGACTAGCGGATATGCCGAAGTATGTGGCATGGATGTTAGCAAAGATCGCGACGCTATCAAGGCAATTACAGGTCTACTCCCAGAGACCCCCGGTCTGTACTCAAAGCTGTCTGCTGTTGAGTTCCTGGAGTTTATTGGAGCACTAAACGGTAGAAATGGTGGAGAAGTACACAGACGTATTGATAGCCTACTTGGTATACTGGGACTAGAGGGTAGGCAGGACGACTTGCTGGAGTCATACTCATCAGGCATGAAGCAGAAGGTCCTAGTCGCCTCTACGCTTCTGCACGAGCCCAAGGTTGTATTTCTTGACGAACCCACATCACGGCTCGATCCCAGTGCAAGTGCTATTGTCAAGGACTTGATCCTAATTCTTGCTGAGGAAACCAACACGACATTCTTCATCTGCACCCACATGACGAGCTTTGCAGAGGATGTCTGTGATGTCATTGGACTCCTCAACGAGGGTGAGCTTGTCACACGCGGTGCTCCTCAAGATATTATCGAGGCAGCTGGAGCACGGAATCTGGAAGATGCATACCTGAAGATAGTCGGCGGCAAGGTCGACCGTGAGGTACTCTTGGCCTGGAGGTGAGATGATGACTCGTAAGTGGTATCATATCGCAAAGGCCGAGTTCTTCGTACTCACTGCGGGTATGAAGAAGCACCGGTATCTTATGGCAGGAATACTGTATGCACTGGCTATAGTATGGGCAACCTACTTGGCTCCAACTATCATCTTGGGATTCATTCAGTTGATTATGCCAATGGACGCCATACGCACACTATTGATGGTATTGTTTCCAGGTCTCATGCGTACAGTCATGCTCTTCCTCTGGGCATTGCTGCTACTCTTTCCTCTCTCTCAATCACTTCAGGAGATTAAGATTGGACAGTGGGAGATCTTCCTGTCAAACAATGTGAAGACTAAGGACATTCTGACTGGGACTTTTTTGGGCAAGATTCCCATGTATGGATTCTTCGTCATTGTCTTTGCACCCCTGCTGATCTCTCCCTTCATGCTGGCCTTTGAGGTTTCACTCTTGGGTCAGGCACTGGTATACACTGTAATCGCTATGATGGTCATTTCGACAATTTGGCTATCAAACTTCATTACCTCTGTCATCCAAGCAAGGCTCGGGGAATCATCACGTGGCAATGACATTGCAAAAGCCCTCTCAATGGTGGTTGCACTCATAGTCATCATTCCAATGTATGGTCTGATGTTCTTCATGCCACAGCTATCCGAGCTTCTAGGAATGAACGCATTCCTAGTGATGCCATTCACTTGGCCAGCTGACCTGGTGAGCTGGGTGGCAATCACATTCAACGGAATCGGTCTGACTGGTTCTCAGATACTTGCATTCGGCGCAATCCTCCAGCTGGACATGTTGACAAGTGCATTGCTGATGGCAGCTTTTGGACTAGCATTCGTGCCCATAGCAATAGTAGCAGCTGATAGGGTCTTTACAATTAGTGCAGGAGTACGGACTGAAACAGTCACTACTGTCGGTCGAGAGAACATCTTTCTCAGAGGTATCCGCAGTGTAGCAAAGGGTCCCTTTGGTGCTCTCACAATTGTAAGTCTAAAGGACTTTGGCAGGAAGGCACAGAATCTCTCCAAGATCTTCTATGGAGTGGTCTTAGCCATAATACTACCTATACTAATCCAACAGATGACCATCATGGAGGGAGAGGTGTTTGATGCAACAGAGATTCTACCCATGATCAGCATCATGATTGGAGTCGTTGGAGTGTTCCCATTCGCTGGGGCAGGGTTCCTTGAGTCCAAGGATCAGCTCTGGATTATCCGCAGTGCTCCAAAGGGAGCCTCTCGCTTCATGAGAGCACGCATTATCACCGGATTCATGATGGCTATCCCTCTCAGTCTTGCACCGACCCTTGTGATGACATTCATGTTCAGTTTGGCTCCTCTGCTGGCGCTCCAAATATTCGTTTCAGCCTTCATTGTGGTCTGTGGTGCGGTGATGGTGGCCATGGGAGTCACTGCTCAGAACCCGAACTATGAGGATACAAAGTCTTCTGCACATCAGACGGTCTTGATCACCTCCATGATGCTGACGCAGTTCACTCTGATTGGCCCTCTGTTTGCAGCAATCTTCTTGGACATGGGACTCGGCTTTAACCTCTTCAGATTCATGGAGAGCGTAATCGGAATTGATGGCTTCATGGCAGTTGAGATGTTCTTAGGACCGGTATTCCTACTCCTCGTCGGTGGCTTAATGCTCTATCTCGGCATTAGGAGCCTAGGGAAGGTGGAGGTGTAGTGCCAATGAGTAGCAACGGCATCTCCATCAAGACCTTGGGGCTCAACAAGACCTTTGGTCCTATACATGCAGTCAGAAACCTCAACCTAGAGGTTGCCTCGGGAGGTCGTTTCGGCTTCCTGGGGCCCAATGGTGCAGGAAAGACGACCACAGTGCGGATGCTCTCTGGACTGATGAAGCCCACGAGCGGCTCTGCAACTGTACTAGGGAAGGACATAGTCCAGAAGGCGGGAGAGATCAAGTCTATGACTGGTCTCCTGCCCGAAACCCCAGGTCTCTACTCCAAACTATCCGCGATTGAGTTCCTTGAGTTCATAGGAGCACTGAACAATCTTCAGGGTGAATCTCTACGGAGGCGTATTGACAGCCTGCTAGCTATGTTGGGACTGGAAGGACGTCAGGATGACCTCCTTGACACCTACTCCAGTGGAATGAAACAGAAGGTATTGGTCGCGTCTACAATACTCCATGAACCAAGACTTGTCTTCTTAGATGAACCGACATCTAGACTTGACCCTAGTGCGGGAGCGCTTGTCAAGGACCTAATCCATGCACTTGCTGAAGAAACTGAAACCACATTCTTCATCTGCACACACCAAACCTCCTTCGCAGAGGACGTGTGTGACGTTGTAGGTATAATCAACGATGGAGTCTTGGTGACTGTCGGGTCGCCTGAAGAGATTGTGGCTTCCACAGGAACCAAGGACCTTGAGGATGCATATCTCAAGATTGTTGGAGGTCAAATCGATAGGAGCAAGCTACTAGCTTGGAGGTGACGGTGGTTGGGGAGGAGAAAATACACAACTGAAAAGGCAAAGCCGGAGAGCACTCTTTCGCGAGTGTTCAGATGGAAGTACAGCCGAGATTATTCCGTCTTAGCCTCCGCCAAGAGGGGGTAGTAACAGGGTTGAACAAAAATTACATCGCGATTATAATCGCTGCAGCATTATGCGTAACTGTAATGCAGCTTCCTTCTTCTATCTCCGAGCCGGGGCTAGTTATCTCTAGCCCTGGCTACCAACCTGCAAGTGAGGGTTATGGTCACATATCAGGAGTACCATACCAGTGGCAGGAGATCAATGGCTTCTGTCAATGGTCAGCACTCTCAATGGCACTACGGCATGCAGGAGCACCGCTGGAACTTCACAATCTCTTCGCAGCTTCCGGGATCGGCTTCTCAGCGGGTTACATCCGTTATGAAGACTTGGCGGTGTTTCTGCCGGGTGCTATGCTTCGACAAATGGAACCTTTGCCTACAATAGCCAATCTTTACGGTCTAAACATCGACATCTACATGGATGATGATATAGGAATTGGCATAGCATATGGTCCAGCTATGGCAGCTTGGGGATTGAACTATACGGACATCGAAGGCTGGACTGGCACTCTGGATTTGATACGAACCACGGTTGATGATGGCTATCCCTTAGCTATTTGGACCGATCCATATTACCTTCCCCCCTCGGACTATGATTTTGCGAGAACCATGGGAATACAATCAGTGGATACAGGCTCAGGGCATGCAGTTCTATGCATTGGATACAATGACACAGCAAGTGAGGTTATAATCATGGATCCGGGAGTTGGAGCTTTCGGTGAGAACTTTGGATTCCCTGATGATGGTCGGTGGTTATACTCAGTAAACTACAGCACTTTGCAAAATGCAATGAAATACATGGGCTATGGGTCTGTAGTGGTTCAGACCGGTAGTGGTCCTCCAGATGATTTTGAATCTATGCTTGCATCATACATCTGTGAGAGACTGAGAGGCGTCCGCTCATCCTATGGCGAGGGGCTAGAGAATGTCTTCTACGCCAACTTCGGCGCAGATGCCTTTAGAGGCCTTAGCTATGACCTTACAAAGGAATCAATAATCGCCTATCTAGATGATGTGAGTCTTAACAAATATGATCGATACTACACATTGATCATTACGGGACTACAGATAGAAATGGGCATCACACTGCAATACTTATCCTATCGCGAGAGTCTCAAGACATTACCACGCATCCTCGCAGACTTGGATTTAGAGGCATTTTTGGAATCTGCTAGTCTGGCAGTGTCACACTTGGCATTGCTAAGTGAGAATGCGAGCTTGATTGACCCATACTACTCAGTGAATGGTACAATTCTGACTCAAACACTCACCAATATTGCAAATCTCTACAACGAAACTGATGACCTTGAGGCTGCGATTGAATTCTACGAGCAAGATATTGAGGACATACGTGACCATCTCACAGCGATATCAGACGCATGGGATGCAGCAGCTGACACATTAGAAGCTGCCCTTCATGATACAGACATCACTGTGCAAATAGTGGTTGTTTCAGGACTAGTCATTGTGATTGCAGTTGTAGTAATTCTGTATCGAAGGAGGTCATCCTAATGGCATTGCAGCTTCCTGGTAGTGCATTGGTTGTTTTGCGTAGTCTGGCAAGAAGCGGACCTATGAGTCCAAAGGAGATCACGAGTACGACCAAACTACCTCCCCGAACAGTCAGCTCAGCTATCAAGCGACTTTCCAGACTTCGTCTGCTCAGGCGTGTTCCAGACCTACAAGACATGCGGAAATGCCTCTACGGTCCAAATATTGAGGTCGCTAAAGAAATGGTCACAAAATATGGGCCTGATTCCATGGTTGCTGTCCAATTGTCATTGATTCTAGCAGTGAGATGATAAAAAAAGAAGATGGCCCCGCAAGTCGAGCGGGGCCTGCACTCACCCATGGAGAGATTAGGTTCCGACCTATCGTCTGGTCTTTACGACGAGTGCAATTACAACGAGAAGTGCAACTGCTGCCCCACCAATGAGCAATATCTCACTGCCCAGTGGTAGAAGTCCATCAGCAGAGAGCACACCAAGAGTTGGGTCATAGTCGAGTGTCTCATTACCGAAGTACTCGAATGCAAGGTATACCGACTTGCCTATAGAACCCTGTTCGGCTTGACCATGAGTAGCTCTCATTTGAACCTGATGAGGCTCAATAGTTGAGTTGTCTGCGAATGCAAACTCCGCACACTCCATGTAGGCATCACCAAACTCAAAGCGATAGCCAGAGGTATCTTGTTCAAAGTCTGCCGGCTCTCCGGTTCCGTCCTGTTGACCATGCTCGCTATCAGCAACAGTGAACTGGAACACTAGTATCGAGTCTGTGTATGCCCATTCCCATCCCTCTAGCCTGATATCGAACTTCATCTCATTCGAGTTAGTCAGGTTGATGTGAACCCGAATCTCAATCTCAAGATCCATGGAGATTGGAATTTCAGCCAATGCCGTTGGTGTGGGAGGCACGAATGTGTCTTCATTGGTGAAGTTGAAGTGCACTTCAGTCACAACATCACCTTCCTCCTCAGTTGCAAATCCGCTAAACTCCCAGTCGTCTGTTGGAAGTGTATAGGGGTCTCCGTAGCGGTGGTCTACACCTGCATCATATGCACCATTTCCATTGGTGTCATTCGCCTCAAACAGCTTACTGAAAGTGACATGGTAGTCTGCTCCGGGCGTATCATCGCTCTCATCCCAGAACTGGAAATGAGGTACATTATTTAATGCACTCACCTTGATCCCAATATCATCAGTAGTGAGAGTCACAACACCGTTAGCGTGCTGATACTGTATTCCTGTACTCTGAGCGGCAACGAATGGCACTGAAGCCAGTAGCGCCATCAGAGTTAACGTAAACATTAGTGTTCTGCGCTCTGTGATCATCTAATCACCAAGATAGATTACATCAAATAGATATATAATAGTTCCATTCGATATCTATGGAAATATCACTTCGAGAATTCTCGAATCCAATTCGAGCACCAGTTTTTGAGTCAGAAGCCTTGAAAGGGAAAAGAATGTCTGTCATATCGACTATTGCAAAAGGGGCTAGCTCCATGGAAACGGATCTGAAGGATCGACATGTGGTTATAACAGGTGGGTCCGGGGGCATTGGACTCGAGGCGACTAGAACATTATTAGAGGAAGAGGCTTTGGTGACCGCGACATATCGAACCTCTGAACGAGGGCTGACAGACCTTCTAGAGAAATGGTCTGGGAGGCTTAGCATTGTACATTCTGATATTCGCAAGGAAACCGATGTTAAGGAAGTCTTTCGCAGAGCCAATGAAGTGTTTGGTAGAGTGGATGTTCTTGTTGCAAACGCTGGTATCGCCAATCATGTTGGCAAAGCTATACATGAGATGAGTATTGAGCAGTGGGAGAAGACTTTGGCTGTTAATCTCACAGGCACCTTTCTCTGTTCAAAACACTTCTTCGCGAATCTTGAAGCGAATCCTGGAACCCATGCCTCATTGATACTAATCGGATCGACTGCTGGGTATTTTGGCGAAGCTTGGTATTGTGATTATTCCGCCTCCAAGGCTGGACTTCAAGGGCTAATGCTCAGTCTAAAGAATGAGATAGTTCATTTGGCACGGAAGGGAAGAGTGAACTTGGTGAATCCAGGATGGACCATGACGCCAATGGCAGAAGAAGCCCTCGATGATAACGACATGGTTCGAAGAATTCTGCAGACCGTTCCACTGCGAAAAGTCGCTCTAGTTGAAGACATCGCTAATACCATCCTATATCTTGCCTCAGACAGACTATCTGGTCATGTGAGTGGTCAGACAATAAATGTAGCAGGTGGAATGGAGGGGCGTGTTCTATTCTCACAAGACGAAGTAGATCCATTCCAATCTCGGGGTTGACAGAGATGAAGTCCTTTGACGAATTGGCATTGGCATATGACAATTCAATTGATTGGGAGTCAAGGCTCAACCGAGAGCTGCCATTCCTGCAAATGTACATGAATGAATTCAAGGCAGACAGAGTGCTTGATATGGCATGTGGTTCTGGACGCCATGCTGTCGCCCTTGGCTCTCTTGGTTTTCATGTAGTTGGCTTCGACCATAGCGAAGGCATGATAGATGCGGCCCGAAAACATGCCAAGAATGCAGGAGTTATGGTTGAGTTCCATATTTCTGATATGCAAGGTTTCTCTTTCAAGGTAGATGGTCCTTTTGACGTTGTGCTCTGCCTTGGCAATTCTCTAGCATTACTTCCCAGCTTTGAGGCGTTACAGGATGTCATAGAGGCTGTTTATGAGGTATTGAGCCCTTCTGGTTCATTCATATTCCAAGTACTGAACTTCGAGGAAATCCTGATCTCTGGATTTAGGTTTTTTCCAATTAAGGGTGGGAAGACATCTGTTGGTGAGGACGTTGTGTTCTCAAGATTCTATGAGCATAGTGATAGGTCTTGGTCAACACTGGTTGCAACCTCTTTTGTGAAGAAGGGTAGAGATTGGGAAACCGCAATCTCAACCCAACGTGCTTTACATACTAATCTCAACGCACTAAAGAATATCCTCACCAAAACTGGTTTTGAGAACTTGGAGTTTTTCTCAGATTACCACAAGAATGAATTTGAGCCAAAAAAGTCCAGGAATCTAGTAGTGAGCGCAAGAAGAAAGCAGGGAAATGAATAAGTGCGCCTTTTCTTGAGTTCAGATGAAGAAATCAGCTCGAGGGATTACTCTGCGAGAAAGAGACTCCGTAATGGATGATGTGTATAGTGCTCTATCACATACCATCAGACGTCAAATCATTTCCATGATTGGAGATCAGGGAGCAGTTTCATACACAGATCTCACAGAGCTAGGACTGGAACCAGGCACATTGTATTTTCATCTGGACAATCTAGGTAAGTCAGATGCCCCTTTAGTATCACGTACAGGAAACAAGCTGTATACTCTGACGGAGCTGGGTCAGGCAGCATACGATATCATTCAGCAGAGTGAGGACCAAGTAGAGGCAGTCGTAGCAACAAGTGAGAGTGAAAGCACAACCAGAAACCTCGTGCTAGAAATATTGGCTATGAAGCCAATTGTAAAGAGAATACAGTCTGACCCATTGCGTTTCTTCTTTGAGATTGTAGTCTTTCTTGGTTTCTATGGTTACTTGGCGGCAGAAGTAGACCTACTTCCTGTCTTTCTCTTCTTCCTTCAGGGGACCTTTGATACTGGTGTCACAATCTTGGCGGCGCTGATGGCATGGATCACTACATACCTGCTTGTAGAAGCCCTTTCAATTCCAATTCTTCGCAAACGCGGCCTGTCAAGAGGACTCTTTGCATCAATCCCAATGGCGTTTGTGCCTCATATGCTCGTGGAGCTAATGTGGTACTTTATTCCCGCTTTGGGTATTCTCAGTGGATGGCCTCTCACTATCCTCCTATTCGGCATCATCTCATGGAGTACCTATATTCTGACAATCGCATTGGCTCGTGCAAAGGCCGTCAGGAGTTCTAGAGCTGCCATTGTGACACTCATCGTTACCAATCTAAATATCCTCTTCCTCGCTCTTATCAGTTCTGCACTGATTTAAAAGTCCAAGTGACCTCGAGCACTCTCGAAGTCGTGTTTCCATAGCGTTGGAATAGAACTATTATATACGTATTTTATGAATCATATACATGGTGCAAATAATTGATTGACAAGAGATTACTCGCAGCTTTGGCCACTATGGTAGTATTAGCATCAGTACCATTTGTAGCTGCTCAGCCGCATCACCATATGTTTCAGTTTGAGGAATCATTGGGAGTGGTTTCCATAACGACCGGTGAAATAGGCGTCCGGGTGACTTCCAATGGTGAGGTGCCACACTTTCAATGGTGGAATGAAACAGACCCCGGGACTGACTATCACATCATGTTCAACAGGTTATTTGAAGCGAATGACTCAAATGAGGACCTGATTTTTGATCGTGGAGTGGATGCAATTGTTGGTGCTGCTTTCTCCCTGCCGATGGCTGATTGGGATTTCAGCGGCTTTCTAACTGAGGAACAGAATGATGTGGTAACGGCACTCCATTTCAATTTCACGACCACTGAAACCTATGATCATGGCTCAGGAATGGTAACCATGCCCGGTATGCACAGGATTCCGGGTCACACAAATCCTATGGATGTCGAGATTCAGATTCGCATCCACTTTTATTTGGCAACTCCAGACCAATTCAAGTTCGATCTCAGAATATCTGGCTGGGAATGGACCAACACAGACTCGATTCTAGTGTTCCAGTTTACTGTAGGTGAAAGCGAGCATAACCATAACATAAGTGAAAGAGATGTTTCAAGGATTGATCAAGAGGGTGCTAAATTCTCCTTTGGCAATGCATGGATGGAATACGCCCAGAATGCTTTCGCAGGTAACGCGTCCCATCAAGTCCAAGTGAGAGCCTCCCATGGCGAAGGTTTCATGGCACAAGAACACAAATCTCTCTTCATTGCCTTCGAGTACTTTGGAGATGAAACGTTAGACTATGACCCCATTCTTGGAATCTCCCCTCTCTCTACAACTTGGACTTTCCTAGGTATTGACTACAATCAACTTGTTCTTCTCGCAGGTGGCTTCAGTGTGCTTGCAATAATTGTCATTGCTGTAAAATACAGAAACAGTTGAACCTAGACATGGTCTTTCGACCACTTCAGGGCTCGGGCATAGTCCCGAGTCCACCTTTTTCTATTCTGAGGGAAGAGTCCACAGAATTCTGTGAAAACGCTCCATCAACACATCAGGCCAGCTGCCCACAGATTTCAGTGTTAGGTCTGCTAGAAGTGTAACGGACGTATCATGTTTCAGTTCCTTAAGAGCATGACAATGAAACAGAGGAGAAATATCGACTCGTTTGAGCCTGTTTGCTTGGATAGCTAGCTCTTCCAACATAGAGCACTCGGCGAGGGGTGATAGATTCAGCTTCTCAAGCTGATTATTATTGAGTCTTAGACCTTGAAGGTTTGGGCACTTTGAAAGCGGCGAAAGATCTATCTCTGTGAGTTTGTTGTTGCGAATGCTTAGATCTTCAAGATTCCGACACCAAATGAGGGGAAGAAGGTCTACCGAAATCATATCGCGAAGGTCAAGATTGACGCATCTCTCGTCGGCCTCGACACCATAGCTCTTCTCCTGTCCAGTTGAATTCACGTACCAGACATAGATTTCAACCATCGAGAGAGCACTTCCCCAAATCTTGTTCATCCTGGTGTTAATACATCCCCCTTCAGGATTTCGTTCTCTTAAGATTTGCCTGTTATTTGAACCGACTATCTAAAGAGGAGCGGCCTCTCTTTTCAGACACTCATGTGGAGGTAATTGTTGGTGAGATTGCATTGCTATCCTTCAACTTTCTCTATTGTTGCACGAGATCCCTCAAATGGCGATATCGGGATTATTGTACAGTCTAAGTTTCCTGCTGTAGGTGCTGTGGTTCCTTGGGCATTGGCTGAAGCAGGTGGGGTAGCGACTCAAGCTTGGGCAAACACGTCCTACGGACCTAGGGGACTGGAGCTTCTGGGCGAAGGTAAGAGCGCATCAGACACCCTGAAAGCCCTGCTAAAGGATGATGAAAAGATTGAACATCGACAAGTTGGAATTGTTGATTCCAAAGGTCTTGCCGTTTCACACACAGGGAAGGAATGCATGGAGTGGGCAGGTCATATTGTCGGAAATGGATATGCTTGTCAAGGGAACATCTTAGGAGGTGACACAGTAGTCAAGGATATGGCTGAGGCGTATGAGAAGACAGAAGGTGATTTGATAGATCGGCTATTTGCTGCACTCAATGCTGGTCAGGCAGCTGGTGGTGACAGAAGAGGAATGCAGTCTGCTGCAATACTTGTCGTACGAAAAGACGGTGGTTATGAGGGTGGCAATGACAGATATGTTGATGTCAGAGTCGATGACCATCCAAGACCGATTGAAGAATTAGAACGAATATTTGCTCTCTATGATATGACACTTCTGAACAGAGAGGATCCTAGCAATCTACATCGCATAGAGGGTGACATTTCGCTGAAGATTCAGCAAGCCCTTGTAACTCAGGGCTTATTGGATGCTGTTGATGAAGAATTCTCAGTAGCTGCTACCAGTGCTTTGAGAGAATGGGTAAATATGAACAATTTCGAGAACAAATGGAGAGAGGATGGGAAAATCTGGCAGAGTGTTCTCGACTATCTCCTAAAGGAATCTGGTATTAGCAGGTGCTAAGAAATCTCCCTTTCAGCTAGTATCTGGAGTTATCGACACCACGGTATATTCTATAAGACCCCTTGCTCAGATGCCCCATGTGCCAATCGACAGGAGCTTTCGGAACACCTGGTCAGTAATTGAATCACATGAAGGTCATCCTGTATGGTCGAAGGATGACGGAGAAAGCGGTAGGATTCATGGCGACATTGTAGGACTACACATCGAATCTTGCACTGGATGCATGAAGTGTGTCACCACTTGCCCAGTAGAGGTATTTGTCGCCTGGATTTCCGAAGAAGGTGATGCTGTTGTTGACCCAATTCTCGATGCTGAGTGCATTCTGTGCCTAGCATGCGAGCTGGTCTGTCCAACTGAAGCTATCCATATCCATAGGCAACCCGGGTCCCAAGACACCCTAGACTCTTTATTGCGCGGCGCATAGATATCTATCCGCGAGGAATGGACAATGTTTGACGTATTGCTGAATGATGATGAGAAGAAACTGCGTAACGAAGTTCGCGCATTTGTGCGGGATAAGGTGGATTCGGAGCTAATAGTTGCCATGGACTCAAAAGAAAAGGAGTATCCTTATGAGTTCATCAAGGCTGCTGGAAAGGCCAATTTACTTGGACTCAGATTTCCGAAGGAATATGGAGGTAGAAGCCTTGGCTGGGTTTCCGAGATGCTTGCAGTGGAGGAAGTCGGCGTTCTAGGAATATCTCTTGGATGTGCGTACTCACTCCCCAGCATCATAGGAGAGGGTATAGACAAGTATGGAACAGAGGCCCAGAAGCGAGAATACCTGCTGCCAACGCTGAAAGGTGAGAAGATATGTGGTGAGGGTCTAACCGAACCCCGAGGAGGATCGGACTTCTTTGGGACTAACACTACTGCAATAGCGAAAGGCGACACATTTGTCATAAATGGGGAGAAACGGTTTGTAGCTGGTGGTGTTGGCGCTGACTACTTCTTGATTTACGCAAAGACCGATTTTGAAGCTCCCCCTCATAAATCCCTCAGTGCATTCCTTGTTGACCGCGATGCTGGAGTCAAGGTTCAAGAGGAGTATGAACTCATGGGTTGCCGCGGTATGGGTGCCGCTCGAATCATAATGTCAGATGTGGAAATTCCTGAGTCCAATCTTGTTGGAGATCTCAATGGTGGAAATGATGTGTTCAATGCCATGATGGTTCCAGAACGTCTGACCTCTGCTGCGGGAGCTATAGGTATGGGACAGGTTGCTATGGAGCTCGCGGCAAGATATGCAGATAAGCGTGAGGCGTTCGGGCGTCCCATACGTAGGTTTGAGGCTGTTAGTTTCAAGGTGGCAGATTGCATTACAGAACTTGATGCGGCACGTGGATTAGTGTATCGAGCAGCTAAGGTGGCGGATACAGGGGCATGGTGTAGAAAAGAGGTCTCTCAGGCCAAGGTATACGGGACTGAGGCTGGCTTCCATGCTGTACATGAGGCAATGCAAATCCTTGGAGGAATTGGGTATACTGACGTCTATCCCATTGAACGGCTCTATCGTGATGCGAGGCTGGCTACAATATGGACAGGCAGCAACGAGGTTCAGCGGCTCATTGTCCAGAACGAGGTCTTCAATGAAATACTATCTCTTGACTGTGCCTTGAAGCGTGACATAGAGTTGGATACACCAGGCGCTCATAAGACGGAGGAGAAGGTCTTCTCAGAAGATCCGGCGAAGTACTATCCGAAGTGAGAAGGCCAATTCTGGAATATTGTCTTGACAATGTTATCAAGGATTGCAAAGTCCATGAAATTGCCTTCTCCTCTCTTGAGGTCGTTCTTGTTTACTTCATCAACTCTATCACTGAACTTCTGCAGAAGTTGTCTGACGTCTGGATTTGCATTTGTCATGAGCCAAATGTTTATAGCGCCAACTTTTTCACTATTGTTAATGACAGGACAGTCTGTATGGTAATTCTGACTGGAGATTTTATTACAAATGGCAGAACTAGTATGTGCAAAGTGTGGACAGAAAGTAGATGTTCCAGTCCACTGCGGCAAAGAGATGCATCAAGAAGGCGACCAGATGGTTTGTTGGATGGGTCCTCAATGCGGGCATCAGGACATGCCTACTCACTGTGGGCAAGTGATGGAGTATAAAGCATAGATTACCATCTATCCCAATGCACAATCTCAGAGAGAGGCCTTCTGGGAGTTCGTTTTTTTTCCCTTTCTTGGTTTCTCTCATCTAGGAGTTCAATGTCGCCCTCATAGCCAATGAATATCACAGTTACAATTCTGTAGTCACTGGGTATTCCTGTGATTTCTTTTAGCATGTCCTCATTCCACCCGGCAGTAGGATGTCCCAACAAGCCCAGATGTACTGTTTGCAATAGGATATTCTGTGTGGTGAGTCCAATGTCCATCATGAAGTATGGCAAATCGTGAGATGAACAACCCCCGTCTTCTCTCGCAGCAACGATGATCATGACTGGAGCCCTCCTTCCCCAAGCATTTCCTCTGCTTAGAGCCTCATGTGCCTGAGCCAGAGCTTCTGGGCTCTTCATCACTACAAAGTTCCACGCCTGAGTATTTGCACAGGAGGGTGCCCTTCTTCCTGCCTCCAAGATAGATTCCAGCATCTCATCAGGAATAGGCCTGTCCGAATATGCTCTACCACTCCGTCTCTTTAGAATCTCCACTAGAATGAGTCCTTCTTCAACACTCATTTATAGCCGCCTCACTGGGATAGAGGCACTCCTGAGTAAAACTGTTGTGCCTTTGTGAATGGGAAAATATTATGAGAAGTCTTCTGTTAAGCAATCCATAAGAGGAATGAGAATTGTTAATGCAATTCACGCCTTTAGATGCGCTATATGCAGGTTTGCCAGGTCTTGCAATTGGTTTCCTTGCCGGATACATTTTAGGTGCATCTAAATCCCTGAGTACTAAAGATCGATTTTTCATCGCTCTTACAGTTGGGCTTTTTGGAGGGGTTATTATCGCATTCCTTCTATTGACAGGTGGCATAATCGTAGTCGGCCCAGAAGGCAATCCAAGTATGACCGTCTTGCTTAGCATAATGTCCACTTTTGGAGGCATAGGAGTCGGAGCTGCTATGCACTGGCAACCATTTGCATCTACACCCCCCAAGCGTCGTGTCACCTTCGATCCCGAGGAAGATGACGAGGAGTTTGACCGACAACTCAGGGAAGGACTGGGCGGCTGACATTAAATACTCGATAATCATTAAAGTACTACAATCCTTCCAAGGCTAGATGCTTTTGCCATCGGAGGTATATTCGACATGAAAAAGACGCTACCACATTTTGCGTTTATTCTGTTCATCGCAGGCATTCTCTGTATATGCCCGCTGGCACCAGTTCAAGCTCAGACTTGGACCGATGACGGAACTCTCTCTTTTCTCTTAGAAGTCAATGGTGTTTCGGCAGCTGAGTCAAATGCTACAGCTCCAATCCCAGTCAACCTAACTGATGATTTAGCAATTGAGCTGACTGTACAGGCAATCCAGAATCTCACCATTCACGCTATGACGTACGTCATTGAATACATGGGAATCCCTCTATCTCCGCCTCAAGAACAGGCAGTCAACACTGTCATTCCTACTGGAGTCCAGATAGAATTAGTAAATGGTTCAATCCCACTTGGTTCGATGCCTGAATTTGAAATCCTCTCACTCCTATCAGGAACGATTCGATTTGAAGTCACGCTAATCTACTCGTTGCTGAGTAATCCAGGATCAAACGTTTCACTGGCTGAAGATTTTGTGCTTCAGATTGGAGCCACAGGCGCAGCCGCTATTATGTCTGTGAACGGACTGATAACACTCGGATTCACAGTTATGGCTGTTTTCTCGCTCCTCATGGCTCTAGATGAATTTCAACAGGGAATTCTTGCTGCTCGGAAGATGCGTGGGGCAACGAGAGGTTCAGATGTAGGGATTTTTCCTGCAGCAGTAGTTCTTCGCCGGAAGCCAAAGAAGGATGGAGAACTGATTAGTAAGGATGATTTGGTTCGCAGAGTCAGTGATGCTGCTGGAAAATCCTGGGACCATAAGAGGTGTCCAAAGTGCGGTAAGAAATGGAAAACGGATGCTGTCGAGTGTTCCAAGTGTGGCATTAATGAAGCGACTGCAGTGAAATTCTTCTCTGAAGACATCGCGGAATATGCGCCAAGAGCGATAAAGGTAGTGAAACCGAAGAGTAAGGTCACAGTTGGTTCCTTTTCAAAGAAACTGAAGCTGAAGCCTGCTAAGGGCGGTGCATTGGCTGCAGCACTGACGGATATGGGAATATTCCAAACTCGAAGTGTCAAGGTACCATTGATGAAGGTGGCGTTCGCTGGCTTGACTATTGCAGGATTCTATTGGAGCTGGCTTCAGATTCTGAGCGGGGCAACACCATCTCTGTTGGACTCACTTCTCTATGCCGCTGCAGGTCTTGTCATATCTGTGGTAGTCGCCTACTTCATGAACTTCTTGGCAAGAGTACCAAAGCTAGGCTATGACTAATAGTTGATCAATCTAGATGGAGGAGCTTTTCTAGTTCCTCCTCTTTCATACCAATTGTGTGATGGAGATGAATAAACAATCAGAAACTGGCCCTTTTGTGTGGGTAAATGATGAGGTAGAAGTGAATGTTCCATTCAGTGCTGCTGGAGTAAGTACCATAATCATCATCACTTCTAAGTTCACTGGAAAGATAATGCTCCTAGACGTTGGTGATGGAGCTCTAAGGGACCTACTGGAGAGAGGAGGCATCCAATTCGTGCATGATTTGGATTTGATAGCCATAACACATGGGCACTTTGATCATATGGGAGGTATCCATTCACTACTTGGCTTCCTTCGAATGATGAATAGATCTGAGAAATTACACATTCTTCTGCCTGTTAATTGCATTGAAGCTATAGAAGCCATCAGAGGTTTCAGAAACGCCTACAAAGAAACTCTCCCCTTTGGTTTCTGGTACCATGAATTAACAGCTAGGTCCGAATTTGATACAGATTTCTTCAAAGTGAAAGCTTTCGAAGTAGAGCATTTTGGAATGGAGAATGCGACAGACCAAGACTTACTCATGCCAGCCTTGGGCTATAGAATTATAGTGGGTGATACAACCATTGCCTATACTGGAGACACAAGGATATGTGCAGGCGCGGAAGAAGTCGTTAAGGAGGCAGACCTAGCAATTATTGAAGCAACTAGAAAGAATACGCCCGTTTCTGAACGCAGGGTTCATTTGTCTGAGGAGGAGGCATTAGAATTGGGCAAACTAGCAAAGGAGTTTATGGTGATACACAGAATTCCTGACATTAAGAAATAGCAATCTACTACTATGCTAGAAGAAACCCAGAATTGCTGTTAGCACTACTATTCCAAGAATTGCCGAGATTGGCACGGTGACAATCCAAGATATGAGGATATCCTTCACTTGTTTCATCTGAACTGGAGTTTCAGAAACCCATCCCACCGCGATAAGAGCTGCAACGAGAACATGAGTTCCACTGAGGGGCAATCCAAGAATGGTGCCTACGAACATTATCAGAGCTACAGACACGCTTGCAGATAGAGCTGAGGAAGGTGAAAGAGTCACAACCTCAGTAGCAAGCGTTCTAATTACCTTTCGACCGACAATGATTAGTCCAAGGGCCATGCCAATACCGCCGATGAGAAGTGGCAATAGCACAATCGGTAGATTGATGTTTCCAAAAGCGATCGTTCCTTGGAAATCAGGAAGCACTGCAATAGGGGCTATGGCATTGGCTACGTCGTTTCCACCCCTACTTAATGAAGTCCAAATCAAAAAAGCTGCTAGACCGTAGGCAGCAATCCTTTCCTGCCTCTCCAATTCAGAGAATCCTTGTGCTCGTTTCTGGATACGTCTTACCACTGCGAAGACTCCTGCAGCGATGAAAAAGCCGATAACCGGCGAGATAATCCACCCCGCAAAGACTTCCAGTACAACAAACCAGTCTATCGCTTGAGCGCCCCATCCGACATATCCAATCACGGGGGCGAAAACAGCCACACCAATCACAGACCCGACTATACATTGAGTCGTGCTAATCGGAAGTCCTTTCGTTGCAGATGCTATCAATAACCAAATTGCCATTGATATTAGAATAGCAAAGACCATCTCAGTAGTAAGTGTCAGGCCTCCAACTAGGTCTGATCCAACCTTCTCCGAAACATTGCCACCCAAAGTTACTGCTCCTAGCACGGTTATTAAGCCGCCAATGGCGACAGCAACATTAACCGTGAAGACCCTCGCTCCAACAGCAGGCGCCATTGCCTCGTCATTGCTTCCTATAGCAAAAGCAACAAGGAAGCTGATGACTAGCAAAACTCCTAATAGGACAGGCTCCAATTCCCACGGCCCCCGCCTATGAGTACTTCACTGCTATGGTGCGGATGAAATCGCCTGTATCCTCAGCTCTAACAGCTACAAGAATGAGCCTGTCTGATACAGCACGAAACAGGCTGACTTCCTTTGCTTTGTACTTTTTGTCATTGAACAGTTTCTCGAGGAGCTCGAAATGATGGTCTCTCGCTTCCTCTCTGACTCTATCAATCTTTATAGTGTACTCAACAGACTTCTGAAAATCTGTGAAGAGATATTTAACGGCGTCTTGCAGCAAGTCTGTACAAATCCAGCTCTTTTTTGCAATCTCTGTTATCTCCTCAGGTGGCTCATAGTTTCGACCGACAAGCATCATCCTGACTGCTTCTTCTGTAGCATCGACAACACCGTCCATATGCTGCACAAGTTCATATCGTTCCTGTGTCTGCTGAGGGAGATATGCTCGCTTGGAGAATATCTTTTCATACAATTCCTCCTTGACGGTGTCTGCTTCTCTCTCGAGCCCAATTATTTCTGATTTAAGATCGTCTAGGTTTTTCATCTTGCCATCTTCCCAGTCATCAGCACAAACGTGCAACTTAGCACTCGCAGATTGCAGTGCTTTGCTCAATTTCAAGAGAAGCTCATCCGCCTGCTTCTGCAGGTCTTTATCTCCGAGACCAAAGATTCTCGAGAACGTTCCCATTTTCATCCACTCAATTTTGATAATCTCTCCACCAATGGGCGGACAAAGGGACTCAAAAATCCCTCTCTGATGCCTCTATTGTAGCGAGGCAATATGGGCATTGCGCTTGAAGCGGTCCTACCCAATCTACCTGTTCCGAGTTCAAAGATGCGCCACATGATGGACAGCTAGACGGAATCTGATATACAATCCTCTTACTGGGCCTCTGATATGAGGGCCTTCTGCTTTCTCTGTCTCTATACATAGCATCTCCCGTTGTACTGATAGAGTAGCCGCTTCCTACACGGCGTCGAGTCCTTGCAATGCTCGAGTTCGCACGCAACGCTGCGAAGCAGAAAACAATACCAAAAGCAGCCATGATAAATGGTATAATGCCGAATGGGAAGAAGAATGGTTGTGGGAAAAGGAATAGACCCATGCTTAAAGCAGTCCCAACCCAAATTATCATGAAGCATACTATGACAATCTTTCCCATGCCTGACTGCTCGGATTCCACGCACTATCAGACTCCTAATCCAACTCAGGAAGATGGTCAAATAGACCTTTCCGTTTATAGTTGCTAGGATGTATCATAATGCTCCAGAACCGCACGGATTCGCATGATTCCAGCACCAATCTTCTTCTGTTTAGTGATTTTGAATCTACCCAGAGTGCCAGTACGCTTGACATGAGGTCCGCCGCAGAGTTCCATGCTGAAGTTACCTACTGAATACACAGATACTGTTTCGCCGTATGTTTCCTTGAAGAATGCCATTGCACCTTTGGCTATTGCTTCATTATAAGGCATGAACTCCTTTGTGACTTCTAAGTCCTCGTCAATTATGCCATTGACAAGGTCCTCTACATGCTGAACTTCTTCCGGAGTAAGCTTGCGATCGAAAGTAAAATCAAATCGGAGGCGCTCTTTTGTAATGTTGCTTCCGCTCTGTTGTACCTTGTCTCCAAGTACCTTTCTCAGCGCTGCTTGCAGGAGATGGGTCGCTGTGTGGAGCTTGGTGTGTTCTTCACCATGGTCTGCGAGGCCGCCCTTGAATTTGCCTTCGGTGGCAGTTCTAGAGATGTCTCTGTGGTGTTCGAACTCTTTTCGAAACTCGTCAAGGTCTATATCTATGCCTTTCTCCTCAGCCAAGTCCCTTGTCATCTCAAGAGGAAGCCCAAAGCTTGTGAATAGCAGGAAAGCATCCTTTCCTGTGATTATGCCATTTTCCCCAAACATACGCTCAAACTTACCAAGCGCTTTTCTCAGAGTCTTTCTGAACTTGGCCTCCTCGCTCTTTAGGTTCTTTTTGATGAAGGCACGATTTCTCTCTAATTCCTCATAGACATCCTTGTACATCTCAATGGTGATATCTGCCAGAGGCTCCATGAATCCTTTATCTATGCCGAGCTTGTCCGCGCTAAGAATTGCCTTTCTCAGGAGTCTTCGTACAATGTATCCATGTTCTACATTTGATGGGGCAATCTGCGCATCATCCGCCATGATCATGACAGCTGACTTCACATGATCAGCTATTATTTTCACAAATCGATTTTCATCATCCGACGGCTCATCTATTCCGGAAATCTTCTTGATGTGGGCAATCAGTGGAGTGAACAACTCAATATCGAAGACAGATGGGACACCCTGAAGCATAGCTACAGTTCTCTCCAATCCCATCCCAGTGTCAATATTCCTTTGCTCCAATCTCTCGTAACTGCCATCTTCCTTCAGGTTATACTCCATGAAGACATCGTTCCAGACCTCAACAAAGTGTCCGCAGTGGCATCCTGGTTTACAGTCTGCACCACATTTTGGAATTTCATCTACCTCAATGAACATCTCTGTGCATGGTCCGCACGGGCCCACTTTACCAGGAGGGCCCCACCAGTTGTCTTCCTTTGGAAGGAAGTAGATGCGTTTGTCAGGAATGCCTACTGAACGCCATATCTCAACAGCCTCGTCATCCCTTTGTGCATCATCATCTCCTGCAAACACAGTGACTGATAGCTTCTCTGGGTCAAATCCCAGCCACTTCTTGAAGGTAAGGAATTCATAGCTCCAAGTTATGGCTTCTTTCTTCCAATAATCATTGAGGCTCCAGTTTCCAAGCATCTCAAAGAATGTTAGATGTGTTGTGTCACCAACCTCATCGATGTCTATGGTTCGAATGCACTTCTGAAAGTTGACCAAGCGTTTCCCTTGAGGGTGAGGCTGACCTAGTAAGAATGGCATAAGTGGGTGCATGCCTGCCATGACGTAGAGAGCAGTTGGATCATTTTCAGGCATTAGAGAAGCAGAGCCTATTACTGCATGATTCTTCTCTTTAAAGAACTTCAAGTATAGCTCTCTTAATTCATCAGCACGCATCTCATGTTCACCTATCCGCTGGTGTGCTTCAATGTGGCATTCTTTGAATGATTTTAACGCTTTTGCTGGAGGTCGCCATTTTAGACAAGAATCAGTCCCGAAGGGGTCATCCTATATCTTCTAAGCCGGTTTGAAATCCAAGGATACCTGTCTTGCCAGTCAAGGAATCTGTCATTACTCACGATGTCCGCATTGGACTTTTTTGCAGTCTGAATGATGAATAGGTCATCATTCATCCCCCTTGCAGCTTCAATTACATGCCCAAAATCAATCAATTCGCGGAGCTCATTTGGCTTGTCGACAATGTGAACCAGAGCTGGTGACACTACAATGATAGGCCTGTAGCCAGCACTTACAAGGCTATGTCTTGCTAATACAAGATTACCAGCCCTAGGCTTACCTTTGGGTGCGAGATGATACGCAATGTTATTCCCATCAACAACCATATTTCTTCTTCGGAGTTCTGTTTCTTCGTGGCTTCTCTTAGCTTGAATCTTGCATTTCTGGATGTGGGAATCAATTAAGTCCCGTCCGAACAATCTGTCACAGTGGGGACATCGGACACGTTTTGGCATGGAAACCTCATTCTCCGTTACGATTGTCACAACCCATATTCCTAATAGCCTTTACATACATGTAGTATCTGGTGTCCAGTCTCCGTTGAGTTCTGTCCTCCCGGCGGCACAAGACGGGGGCGGGGCGCCGCCTCTTTCTAGATTAGGACTCCGAGTAAGAGAAGCCATCCAGTCGCGATAGCTAGCATCAAGAATCCTAGGGGTGTGGCGACCTTTGCAAAATCGACCATTCTGATTGGTTTGTGTTCTTTCTCTGAAAAAGCCAATGCTAAGATATTAGCTGGAGACCCAATAGGAAGTAGGAATCCTCCGACATTGACCGCGAATATAAGAGCAATGGACAGAAGAGGACTAATTGCTGCGAATTGCGCAGCAATGGGTGCCAATACAGCTGAAACCGGTATGTTATCAATAACAGCGGATAGAAGTGCTGGCACCCATATCATGAAGACTATTCCAAACAAGACATTTCCTTGTATCAAGCCTCCAATAGCCTCCCCCAATCCAATTATGATGCCTGTTACATCCAGTGCTGCGATTAGCCCAAACAGTCCTATAAGGAAGAAGATGGTCCCCCAGTTTACACGCTTAAGAATCTCATCAACCCATTCACGGGCAAGTATCAAGAGACCCGCCGCTACTGTAATCGCGATTACTGCAGGTTGTAAGTCATAAACAGGGCCGAGAGTAAACCCGAGTACAAGTATGAACATTGCGATTATGGAGAGGTAAAAATCAGTTCGCGAGCGAATCATGTATTGAGGACTTATGAGCATCATTTGAGATACAAGATACTCCTCAGTGGGTTTGAGTTGGTCTCTAAAGAATCTAAGAAGTAATGGCACAGACACCACAAAGAGAATCACTGAGAGAGGCATCAATGATTCAAATAGGAGTCCCGGATCGACACCTGCTTCCTCAGCCACGAGTAGATTCGGCACTGCGCCAACTATTGAAGGGGTCGATGCAAAATTGCAGGTGATTGCTTCCGATATTAGGAAAGGCCGGAAATCGATTTCGAGAGCTTTGCATATCTCTATTGTAAGTGGTCCCATGATGAGCATTGTAGATGTGGTGTCAAAGAATAGAGAAATGACAAACACAAAGGCAAGTAGAGAAACAAAGAGGCGTTTTGTGTCGCCTTCAGTACGTCTTGTGAGTTCCAATGCTAGATATTGAAACATGCCAGATGAAGCTGCGATGGTGACTATGATAAACATGGAAGTAACAAAGAGTATGGTTGTCCACTCAATACGATCTGCTACTTCACGGAACTCAGCCGTACCTGTTGCCCAGAGTGCAATCCCTACAGCACCCATTCCCAAAAGCGCTGTCGCAGTTCTATTCACTTTCTCTGACGATATGGCGACGTAGGTGATCACAAAAATTGCAAGTATAATCTCTGCAATCAATTCGTTTCACCTCTCGTCAGGGTTACTTTCGCCTACGTGACTACCCAATAATCATATCTATGCTACACCCGGCTGGAATCCTTATTGAAGTCCCACCTTACTTCTGTGAAGCGCCGTTTCACCCAATTATCCTCCTAGGAGGGCCATTATCAGCAACAAATACCCACTGCCAATGGCGAGGTGAATCATTCCAAGTAATGTACCAATTTTCACAAACTCAATGAAGGGGATTGGGTTGTGTTCAGCTTCCGATAATCCAATCGCAACCATGTTGGCTGGAGAACCCAATGGAGTGAAAATGTAGCCTCCTATATTCACAGCGAAGACAAGCGCCAGAGGTATGACTGGACTCACAACTGCGAAATCTCGAGCAATAGGAGCCAAAACAGCTGAAACTGGTAGGTTGTCCAAGAATGCAGAAAGCATGGCTGGTATCCATACAAGAAACACAGTGGCAAAGGTAGCATTATCTCCGACAATAGCTCCTACAACATCTCCGAGTGCATCTATCAGTCCAGTGAGCTCAAGAGCGACAACCAGCCCGAATAGCCCGACAAGGAAGAATACCGTAGGCCACCCTATCCGGTTCAGGAACTCATTTGCCTTCTCGTGAGCAAGAAGGAGCATGAAGGACGCGACAAGTAGAGCTGTCATTGGGGGCACAATTCCGTATGACGGTCCTAGCGCGAAGCCAATTACGAGGAATATGATTGCGACTGCTGAGATATTGAAGTCCCATCTATCCTTAATCATTGTAGTTGGGGCTATGGAGAAAACAACATCGACTCTATACTCATCTGTTGTGCCGAATGTCTTTCCATACCATTTGAGAAGAATGGGAAGGCTGACTAGAAACAGGATTATCGAGAGGGGCATGAATGTCAAAAAGAGAAATCCCACATCTAAACCAGTTTCACCTGCTATCACCAGATTTGGCACAGCTCCTACAATCGATGGTATAGAAGAAAAATTGCAGACAATAGCCTCAGATATTAGAAACGGCTTAAAGTCGATTTCAAGAGCTTTACAAATCTCTATTGTAAGAGGGGCTATAATCAACATGGTTGACACAGTATCGAAAAAGAGGCTGATTCCTGCAACGAAAACCAGGAACGTTATGAACAGATTCTTGTGATCACCCCCACTTGGCTTGGCAATCCTAAGTGCAATATACTGGAACAATCCTGATGATGCTGCAACAGAAACGATTACGCTCATTGCAATAACGAAGATTATCGTGGTCCATTCGATATGAACGATGAGTTCCTCGAATATACTCTCGTCGGGACTTGAACCAATCCAGAGTATAACGCCAACTAATGCCATGCCCAGAAGCGACATGGCTGTTCTATTCACCTTCTCACTGCTAATTATTGCATACGTGCCAATGAATATGACCAGAATTGCCATGCCTATGTCTTGACCCGTTGTTACCAAAACAATGGAGACTATGGTCATTATAGCAGCGGCAATCGCAGCAACTTCCCCTGGACCGATTCTCTTCACGGATTGCATCTTGCTGTTTCTGTCTCCTACTGTTACTCAATCAGGACACGTGGCAGATGCATTTTGCATTGTCTTACTCATTAATGTGTCGCAGAGAATTGACCTCCTGTAGAGATTCCTCATTAGACTTCTTCTTACATATCACAAACCAAATCCTTGATATTGAGTATCTACTAGGCCCAACTCAATCAGTTGCTAGAGGAATCGCAACATGACAAATCAGATCAAGGCACAAGCACCTGGCAGTGCTGACCTTACCAACATGAAGGTCGTTGCAGACCAGGCTGAGATAACAGACACCTACGCGCTCTATCTAGACGACGAGAGCCACTCATTTGATGGAGAGGCTGAGAAAATACTCTTTCCGACATCAGTGGACCAGGTGGCCGCAATCCTAAGGGAGGCTTTTGAGAATGGCACCCCTGTCACTATACAAGGCGGGCGTACGGGTCTCACTGGAGGGGCCGTCCCACTTGGTGGGATTATTCTGAACCTGGAAAAAATGACAGAGTTGCTCTACATGGATTATTCAGCTGATTATGACCTCTATTCAATCGCTGGCCAAGCTGGTGTACTTCTGGAAGACCTGGTAGCCGCAGTGCAATCAAAGAGCCTTGATGCAATCAAGGGAAAGGGAACTCCTAACCAACAAAAGGCGTTAGACCGGTTTCAGAGCGAATCCGATAGCTTTACTTTCCCTGTTGATCCCACGGAGATGAGCGCATGGCTGGGAGGGATTGTCGCCTGCAATGCATCTGGTGCTAGGACATTGAAGTTTGGTGCTGTGCGTGATTGGGTATTCAGAATTCAGGTTGTTCTGATGAACGGGGACATCTTGGACATCGAACGTGGCAGGGTCTTTGCTAAAGATGGGAAGTTTGAGATAGTCCTCAGCGATGGAAATGTAGTCGAGGTTCAGGTCCCATCCTACAAGATGCCTGAAACCAAAAACGCTGCTGGTTTATTTGCCAAGACTGACATGGATCTCATCGATCTCTTCATCGGCTCTGAGGGTATCTTGGGCGTGATAACCGAGGTGGAACTTGGACTAAACAAGATGCCCGATGAGATGATGACAGTGATGGCCTTTTTCAAGAGCGAGGAGGACGCAGTAAACTTCGTTTATGATATCCGTGCTTCAGACTCTCCTGTTCCCATGAACTTCTTGGAGTATTTTGATCCTAATGCACTTGAGATGATTAAGGAAAGGGCGGCATCCTCAGGCATCACTGTTCCCGCACTGGGTGATGACACCAAGGCCATTGTGTTCTTCGAGTTTTCCTATACTGATGAAACCATGGAAGATATGGTTATGGGGCTTGAAGAAATCCTGAACAAGCACAACACCTCTTCCGAGTCAAGCTGGGCTGGAATGGATCGCTCAGAGCTTCAGAAGATGAAGACAGTCCGTCACTTTGTGCCTGAAACTGTCAATGCGACAATTGCCATGAGGAAGGCTCAGTACCATGAGGTCCACAAGATTGGCACTGATATGGCTGTGCCTGATGATGCATTACGGGATTATCTCAAGTTTTACAGGGAAACCCTTGAGGCTCAGGGAATGGAGTTCGTCATTTTTGGTCATATAGGGAACAACCACCTCCACGTCAACATGCTTCCACGAAATAACGAAGAGGTCCATCAAGGCATGGATAACTACATGACCTTCGCCAAACGAGCAGTAGAGTTGGGCGGTACTGTTGCCGCGGAGCATGGCATAGGCAAACTGAAGCGTGCATTCCTAGAAGTTATGTATGGAGATGATGGAATCAAAGAGATGCAAGCGGTCAAGAAGGCTCTTGATCCAGAATGGCTGCTGAATCGTGATAATATGATTCCGGTGCCTCCAGAGTTTGCTTAGTTCATTAGCATCTTCACCTGAGCATTCACAAGTTTCATCTTGGAGCAAAGGCTTGGTTCCTCCTCACAGAACCGCCAAATATCCTTCACACCGAAGTCTGTCCAATAATCATCCAGAGCGTCATCCAAGTTGGTGTGACCTGGGTTGTTACACTCACTTATGCTGATAAGAATGTCACGAGCAAGCTCCTCAAGAGTCGTCTTCCTGAGCTTTACTCTGGCCCAGAAATCACACATCTTGCCTCTGCATGGTCCATGGACCATTACACAATAGGCCATCAAATGTCCACTCGCTGCTGCAGCGCCACCTGCAGCCCTATCTTAAGCATTGCCATGTGTCATTCACAAAATAGTGAATTATGGGTGGGCTCAGTCATGCATAGATGGCGCCTATCATGTGGATATATTCATGAAGAACTACTTTCTTCCTTCCTTGCCATATATACAGAACCAGCCACCAGATAGGTCATAGTTCTTGAAGATGCCGCAGCCAGGACAGAAACAACCTTTGTCCTTGATTTGGTCCTTTGGCTTTTTTGAAGCTCCTCTGGCACAGAAGATCATATTTGGCGGGAGCTTGTTCAGGCCATTAGAGCTGAATGAGGGACATGGTCCGCAGAACTTCCTACATATCGCTACATTTTCCTGGTTATCATCTACGTCTGCCATACTTTTTCATCCTATCTATAATGGAATGGTTACGAATGTCATCTGGCACATTAAGGTATTTTGCTAAGCTCCTTAAGGGAGTCAGTGAACAGGTTTATTAACTATAATGAACCCAGCTTAGATAGTTCGTTTCGCATTCAGTGGAGGACTGTTATTGGATTATTCAAATGATAACGAAGAGGAGCCTGTAGAGGCTCCTGAGGACGAGGAAAGCATTCCACCAGGAAAAGGTCGTCCAAGACGTTCTGGCTGGTCAGGGACAAGAAGGAAGTCGAACGCATCAGCTGCGACTTTTGTTGTCTGGGTTGCCTTCGCAACGATTTGGCTGTTCTTCTTTGCTGGAACAGGATATACATTCTGGGAGAATGTTGCCGTGCTAGGAGCCTCATTCCTATTCATAGGTCTGGTGAACGCTCTGATGTGGGCCCCCTCACAATGGAGGATAAGGCTCTCGATTATTGTAGGAATAGGCTGGTTGATTTTCATAGTGCTTTGGTGGCCCTTTTATGCAGCATACTATAGCGGCTACCAGAACTTCGCAGCCATGCTTCTGTCAGTGGGATTTCTGATTGCTCTTACAGGCGGTCCCTGGATGACGCAGATCCCTCGAGAAGCATTTATGGCTTTCAGAGGACGAGCCGCATTGGGCTTGGTTACTCTGTTTGCGTACCTAGCGTTTCTAATCCTCTGGCTTTGGTTCTATGCAGCAGGCTATGACCTCTACTTCAACATCACGATAGGCCTCGTAGCCACATTGGTAATGTATATCGTGGCAATTGGTGTTTCTGTTACAGAAGCAGATATGGAACCTCTCCCAAGATGGCTGGGTCCAGGCATAGGCTTTGTATGGCTGGTTTTGCTAATAGTCTGGTTCTATTTCTTCGCTTCAGGCTTCAATGACTACCAGAACTTTGCTGTGGTTGTATTATCCATAATCCTAATGGCTGTCATTGGTGGCTTGATCGGAAGGAGTAGATGGGGCGGCATTGACTCTTTCGACTGGAGAGATTGATATTGCACTATGGAGAGGATTCGGAGTGCTGCTCCGTTTCCTCCTCCCCTCTGATTTGAAACAGGCAACTAGCCTTCTGTATGAGGACTCCGGGGTGAGCTTTCGCCCAGTCCATGCATATCAGGCATTTGAAATTCCCCTTTTGTTTTGAGATACTCGGCTTTCTCTTTCCCATCATGTAGCTCTGTAACAGCTCCAACATAGCTGCCATCATCATTCCGGAGTGGGTAGATGTATTCGTAGAGGATTCTCCCCGCAAAATTCACCCAACCCTCATACTCATCTAGTTCGCCAGTCTTCATCTGGTCTATCATCTTCAGCACGCCTGGCTCAGCCCTCTCAGGATGGCATAGAAGGAGTGACGTTCCAATCCGAGTCTGTCCGTCTTGGTTAAGCATTTTCCCTGCGAGCTCATTGAAAACGACTATCTTATTGTCATTGTCAATAACAACAACTCCTGCATGTATCCTATCTAAAAGCTGCAGGAGCTGGTTGGATGTTAGTTTCATTTTGATTCACCACCTAAATCCAAGTTGATATGACAAATCTAAGCCATGGATACATCAAGATAATCCCTATGATAATAAGTAGGCTGCCAACCAAATACTCCAGAGTCTTTGCCGAATTCGCAATCTGCATTGCTATTCTAGTCCTGGCCTCTCCTGTTACCAATGCTATCGCTAGATAAGGTATCATCACGACTATCGATAATAGAATGAACATTACCACTATCACAAGAGGTTCTGTTTGTGTTCCAAAGAGTACAAACAGCCCAAGTATTGCGGGACCAGAGCATGGCGCCGCTAAAAGAGAGTAGCCGAGTCCTATAAGAAAGACGCCCAGTAATCCAGTCGGTTTCTCTGGTTGACTTCCAATGCTGAGTGAGGTGAATCGCAGCTTTTCTTTGAGTTTGGATGAAAGGGTCACAACTCCAAGAAATATCACAATTGCACCAAGCAAGGCTTGGAGGGCTGTATAATGCTGGATTATGAATAGGCCAATCAGACTAGATATTGCAAGGTATATGGCAAGTGAGCTCAATATACCTGCTGATAGCGCTATTGTCACGATTACACTTCTGAGCCTACTATCATCCGATCCAAGACTTCTGATGAGGAATAATGGCAGAAGTGGGAAGATGCAGGGCGAGGTTGCAATATACAATCCTGTTACTAGCGCTGCTCCTATCTGGGTCAACTCAATAAGCTGTTGCATTTGCTTCATAATTCCTTTCGAGATTTAACTTGGAATTCGCTCGAGTACTTCTAGAATAAAGAGTGGCTTTTGACTAGACCATTCTCATCTATCATTGGTGGTATGCAAATTGGTCCTGTTCCCAATCCTGATAAAAGTTACACTATGAAGTAACAAGTTCAGTCCAGCTTTGCGAACTTAGTCCTCTTTCAATCCGTGAATAGTTTCATGAATCTGTGAATAGACCGGTTCTATTTCATAAGGGCATTCTCAGGCTTCATCACAATAGCTAAAGTCAACGAGAAGAATTCCTATTCATCAAATCTCTATCAAACATCTATAATACCCAATTACACATATGGCTGGGATACTAATCTCACACGTCGAGATGACTAAGTTGAAGAGAGTCCTGGTAGTTGGTTCAACTGGATATATTGGCACTAGATTAGTGGGCGAATTGCTGCATAGGGGATATGTTGTCAATGCCGCATTCAGAACTCCTGCAAAAATCGAAAAGAAGCCTTGGTCCTCACATCCCAATCTCATACCAGTAGAGGCAGACGTGTTTGATGTTGAATCATTGATCAATGCCTCAAAGGAATGTGTGGCTGTCTTCTACTTAGTGCATTCGATGTATGGAACGGGAGATTTTGCAGCTCTTGACAGAGAAGCCGCGGAGAACATGACCCTGGCTGCTGAAAAGGCTGGATTGAAACGTCTAATCTACCTTGGCGGCTTGGGGGAGGCCGAAGACGGACTCAGTAAACATCTTGCATCACGTATGGAAGTCAGCCGCATTTTCCATAGAGGTTCAACCCCCGCAACCACCCTCCGGGCTGCAATGATAATCGGAGCTGGAAGCGCCTCATTTGAGATCATGAGATATCTGGCTGACAGATTGCCGGCTATGGTGACACCAAGATGGGTGCGCACAAAGAGCCAGCCGATAGCAGTGAGTAACGTCATTGGATACCTCATCGACTGTCTTGAGAATTCAGAAACAGCCAATCGCATATTCGATATTGGTGGTCCAGATGTACTTTCCTATCAAGAACTAATGCAAATCTACTCAGAGGAAGCGGGTTTAACAAGACGATTTATTGTGCCCTTTCCCATACTCACTCCTCGTTTGAGTTCCTATTGGATTTCTTTAGTGACGCCCCTTCCGGCCCCTCTTGCAAAGCCCCTTATTGAGGGATTGAAAAATGAAGCAATTTGTCAGAATAGTGATATTCAGTCCATCATTCCTCAAAATCTACTCCCTATTCGAAACGCAATTCGTCTGGCACTTCAGCAGAATAAGCATGAGGGAACCTCCACGAAAGGGGAACTCCATGAAAAGGGTAGAGTTCCAGAGTGGGTTTATGAGGGTGATCCTCAGTGGGCTGGTGGTTCATCCTTTTGGCTGACTTGGAGGCCCAAGACAAATGTATCAAGGACCACGGTCTGGAACGCGATCCAATCTGTTATCGGTTCTACGGGCTGGAACTATGGAAGCTCGATTTGGCTATTGCGAGGATATTTCGATCTCATCATCCGCGGGAAAGGTATGGGCGGGTCAACAAAGCATCTTTCCCGACTGAAGATTGGTTCATCGGTAGACTGCTGGAAACTAATCGGACTAATTCCAAAAAGACGCCTGCAACTGATAGCGACTCTGAAGATGCCCTCCACTTTGATTCTTACAATATCGCTTAAGGATAGAAATCTGGATTGCAGCGAGCTAGTGGTGGAGCTTCACTATCACCCGCACGGCCTTGTGGGTCTGCTTGCTTGGTATGCTCTATTGCCATTCAGAAAATATGCGATAGGAAAGATGATCGATAGAATCTTGCATATTTCAGAATTCCTGCGTTTCTCGAGGCAAAAATCTAACTCGGGGCAATTTGACTGAAACCGGCGTCTTTGAATGCTTGCATCAGAGATTCCGATTTCTGTTCAGAGATTGCTCCGGATTCAGTCCATAATATTTCGCCCTCATTTGTCACTAGGAACAGGTGAATATCACTCTCATCAGGAATCTCGAGTTTCTTTTTGAAAGGCTCTTTGTCGATGTAGAGTGTAATAGTTCTCCTTCGAGCGTCACGAGATGGAATACCCGCACGCATTCCATTATCAATTATGGATCGACTGAGCCAGTTCATTTCCCTGATGGTTGGCAGCTCGTAGTAGTCGAAATCTGGATATCGTTCTATCATATGATTGAGAAAAGGCACCCACGAGTTAACAAGCCCCTGATGCCATTGCTGAAAAGCCACTATCAGGATATTAAATCTCGCCTTCAAATCCTCGGGCAACGAAACCTTGTTTCTTAGCAGGTCGTTCCCACTAACACTTGGAAATTGCATATCCCACACATTCCTCGCATAACGATGCGAACATTAACGAACACATTAACGATTGTTAATAATCTTAATAAGGCTTTGGTCTAGACCTCCATCATCATGATTCAGGAAGAACGAGTGAAACATCTGAATTCCAACACAATTCAAAGCGGGGAATACGTTCTATACTGGATGCAGGCATCTCAGCGAACAGATTACAACCATGCTCTGGAGTATGCAGTCCATATGGCAAATCGATACGAATTGCCAGTTGTTACATATTTTGGACTCACCAATGACTATCCGGAAGCGACTGAGAGGAGCTATCTTTTCCTTTTGGAAGGTCTCGTCAATGTGGATGCAGACCTACAAGAGCGAAATATTCTGTTTGTTCTACGCCAAGAGAATCCAAGCATAGGTGTCAGAGAACTAGCCAGTGACTGTGCCCTGATGATTGTGGATCGTGGTTATCAACGTCTCCAAAGAGATTGGCGCGGCAAGGTTTCAGAATCGGTTGGATGTCCCGTAATTCAAGTCGAATCCAATGTGGTGGTTCCCATAGAAACAGCCTCTCCCAAAGAGGAATACTCAGCAGGAACATTTCGGCCAAAAATCAATAGAGAACTAGATAGATTCCTGGAACCTGTTATGAAGACTGAAGTATCATTTTCATTCAAAGGAAGTATTCCCTCAATCCGAATCAGGAATCCAAAAAAGGTCCTAGGCGAGATTGAGATTGACAGATCTGTGCCGAGTGTGAACTGGCTACAGGGTGGTTCAAGAGAGGCTAAGAAGACATTGAACAGGTTCATCACTGAGAAACTGGATCGATTTGGAGACTTGCGTAACGATCCAGCCGAAGACTACTTGTCATGCATGAGCCCCTATCTTCACTTTGGCCAGATATCCCCTCTCGAGATAGCATTGATGGTATTAGAAACAGGAAGTGCTGGATCTGAATCTTTTCTTGAAGAGCTGATAGTACGTCGCGAGTTGAGTATGAATTTTGTCTATTACAATGCAGATTATGACTCAATCAAATGCTTGCCGAACTGGGCAATGAATACACTACAAGAGCATTCAACGGACGACCGCGAATATGTGTATTCACTTGCAGAATTCGAGTCTGCCGAAACTCATGACCCATATTGGAACGCCGCCCAACTCGAGATGACGAAAACTGGGAAAATGCATGGCTATATGCGGATGTACTGGGGAAAGAAGATACTCGAGTGGAGTGCCTCTCCGGAATTGGGATATCGCATTGCGCTTCATCTCAACAACAAGTATGAATTAGATGGTCGGGATCCAAATGGATATGCTGGCATAGCATGGTGTTTTGGAAAACATGACAGAGCATGGGGAGAGAGACCCATATATGGGAAGGTTCGCTACATGAGTTCCAAAGGGCTTGAACGGAAATTCGCCATCGACAGGTATGTGAAAAAGGTCGGTGCTTGAAACCAACTGGGAAGCATTCAAACTCATCAGAGAGGGCTGCGGCATAGTGCATTTGTTGGACATTAGCAGTGTACAAAAAGAGGTCCTTTATTCTAATCATGGAGGATTTCGCGTGGATTATGAATCATTCTTTCAGATTCTAAGCCGCTTCATTCGAGACCGTGAGGGGCTGTATAATGACATCCAGGAGGAAAAGGGCCTCAGGAAGTATTTCGTAACCTCTATTTTCGCGACTCTTTTGTTCGGGGCTCTCTATGGAGCTAGTATGGGCACATACGCAGGCAGTGTGCAGATTCTATTTGATGCAATCAAAATTCCAATGCTACTCCTAATTGCTGTGTTTGTTTCATTACCCACATATTATGTATTGAACGGAATTCTAGGCGGCGAGATGAGCTTGAAACAGATGGCGGTCCTGTTTATGATCAGCATTACGGTGATGGCCACCATGATGATAGCATTTCTCCCTGTTACGTTATTCTTCATGCTAACAACACCTGAACGAACATTTGCTGCCTATGCTTTTACTGTCCTGCTCAATGTGTTTTTCTTCGGGATATCTGGAGTGACGGCTGTAAGCTATCTCCTGCGTGGGTTTAGCAAGATTCACGGCGAGAATAAGAAGTGGGTGCCAGCTATGATTACTGGCAGTGGCGTACTTGCGTTTGTGGGTACACAGCTAGCTTGGGTCCTTCGTCCCTACTTTCATCTCTCCACAACTTTCATCGCGCCACCGAGTGGTAACTTCTATATCGCTGTGATTGAGTTGGTTGCAAGGTTGTTCTTTGGATGGTGAACAATTGATTACTCCTTTTCTAGAATGTAACTGTATCCTCACAGTCACAGGTGCTTAAATGCCAATTTACACAGTAGATTAGCTATAAAAATGGTGAATCAAATTGTTGAGTGATGAAAAGCTCACTAAAGAGTTAGATACTATCAATTTAACGAAGAGTCAAAGCATTGTGCTCGATCTAATGAGGACCAAAGGAAAGAAGGGTGTGACTCCAAAACAACTCCTTCAGGAAGTTCCATTCGCAGCAAGGACTGTCAGATACGCACTACGAAAGCTGCTCAGGAAGAAGTTGATTAAGCGGATACCCTGTCTTCAAGATATGCGTCAGTGGATCTATCTGCCAGCCTAGAACCTAGGCTTTGCGCATTTCCACCTTGCCAATGGTTGCGTCCTTGCCGGCGAAGAGGACTTTCCCATGTGCCTTGACTAGCTCCGAATATACATCTATTGGGTTCTCTACACTAGCTAGTGTTTCTGCATTATATGCACAAATTGCTGTCAATGGTATGTCAAGAATTGTATGAAGTGCCTTCTCATATTCAATTAGCTCGTCGACAAGAGAATGTTCCATGAAGCATGACATCTCTCCAGTCACTCGCATACCCTTGAATCCCACGGCAATTGCATCTGCATAGTACTTGTCCCAGGCATCCATTATATCCAAAACACTGAATTTTCCATCTCGAATGTAGATGTCAGTGTAATTCAATATCTCAAGGGCGCCTGTCTTTTCATACTCGCTCACGGGGATAGTGAAATCCTTCATTGCGTTTCTAATATCGTTGGGAGTCTCCTCAGAGCAGACATACTTCACGGCCTCTCCTTTTTCAAGACCGTATCGGAGATAGCTGAAGAGGGTGTCACGCTTTGCTTCGAGTGAGTCATAGACAAGTATCACATGGTCTCTCGGTCGTAGATGCTTCACTATCCTAGTCATCTTTTCAGAAGGTGACAGTTTAAAGTCCTGCCAGTCCTTGGCCTTTGCATATTGTTCTTCGAAATCCCTCTCGATGAGCCCCAAAAGGCTAGGATCATCTGTCCACAGGCACTTCATGTCTGCCAGCGTTCCATCTGGTGAAGTTGTGATTAACGCCTGTTTTCTATCAAACATGACATACCGGCTTGGCAGTGTTTCGACGTATCTTAAGCTGAAACTATTTCGAGGGATATGATTATGAAGCGTTTCAGGGATTGCATTCTCGTCATCTGGGCACACAGTGAGTATACGCACCACAATACTCCGTTTGATTGTTCTATCAAGAACATCTGCGTAGTTGAGTATGAATCGAACAACATCTGCGCTTGAATCTACTATATCGATTGACGTCTTGGAACCGTCAAGCAACGCTGATGTCCTTGCAGCTACAGCATCCTTTTCAGAAATCAGTGTGAAATGATGGGTTTCCTCTTCCAAATCAATATCTTCAGTTTCGACCTCGAAGCTATCCAAGATACTCTCTTTCCTTATGCAAAGGTCCGAGATCTCCTGCTTTGCCTGCTCTTCCTTCCGATTAATCAGGAAAGTGAGAGCATCTCTAATTGGCATCGCTCTAATTTTAACAGGTCGCCCTAAGACACGGTCGATGAGTCCAGCCTTCTCAAGCTTTGGTAATGTTCTGTAGACCTCTTCACGACGAATCTTTGCTATCTTCGAGATATTACTTGCAGATGTCGGCCCCAGCTTGACTGCAGCCAAATAGACCTTGGCTTCATAAGGCGTGAGCCCAAATTCTGACAATTTCTTTGCGCTGTCCTCAAATGCGGACATGCATCTCCACTCCTTTAGTTCAACGTCCTTATTCTCTGTATGAGAACCCATTTCATAGTTTTGGCAGGCATTTCAATCTTCGGAATGACACGACTTAATCTAATAGGATCTGCTTTGCTTGGCGGCATCGAACATGGCGACAACATTCTCCGGCGGCACTTCAGCTGTTATGTTATGAATATTCGAAGCAATATATCCCCCACCGGGTTTCAGGCATGCTATGTTACGTCCTACCTCTTGACGTATCTCATCAGCAGTCCCAAATGGGAGCGTATTCTGAGTGTCACACAGACCACCCCAGAATGTAATCATATCACCGAAGCGTTTCTTCAAGTTACAAGGCTCCATGTCATATGCACCGATTTGAACTGGGTTTATTGCATCATAGCCGATTTCTGCGAAGTGAGGTATGAACTGCGAAACCGACCCGCAACTATGATAGTTTACTCTGACATCTGCAAGCTCATGCAGTTTCTCCGAAAACCGTCGTTCAATTGGCTTGATTAGAGGTTCGTAGATGCGTTTGGGACTCATTATAGGACCTGCTTGTTCTGCCAGGTCTCCATTGTTCGAAACAATGTCGACATAGTGTTCATTTCCAAACTTCACTTCATCCAAGAGGGTTGCTGCATAGGCTGTCCAGTATCTTTCTAGTTCTTCCATGGTCGCGATTATCAGCTCGGGATTCTTCTGCAGATGCCTCAAAGCCTTTGAGAAGCCAAAGAGGAAGGTCGTGTATTCATAGATGCAGCCAATTGGTGGCGCTGCAATAGCATAGTGAGTATTCTCTCTGAGATTCTTTGCCTGCTTTCTTAATCCCCTTAAAGGAGTTCTATCAGTTCCATCAGGCCAGTCATAGGACTGAATCTCCTGCACTGTCTTCATATCACTCAGGGGGTGAATGACCGGGTCATAATAGAGAATGTCTTCAAGGTCTTTCTCAGCACTATTGCCCCAGAACACGCCAAACTGGTCCCAGACTCCTTGGAATTTACCTTCGACTTCAGGAACATAATTCTCCGGCAAAAATGAAGACGGTGCTCGAAGCCACCGAATATCTATGTTGAACCGTTCAAGCACTGCTTCACAGGGATCCGCAATCTGCTGGAGGAAGTCACTGAACCTGATGTTATCATCTATGATATCGAGATGATCTAGAAGCCGCTTGTAGGCTACAATGTGAATGCTTGATTGGTTGCCGCCAAAGTCAAGCGGCACCATATCTGGCTCCTTATGATTTAATGCTAGTAACACACGTTCCCGTGAATTCATGTCAATATCCGCCGAGTTTCCTAACCAATGATCCTGCAACCTTAAGATTTCTTGTTGCGAGGTTCAAGGGTTCCCAAGGCCATTCACAACCAGCTGAGAACATATATCTACCATCTGGTTTTCCTGCTTGGATTGTTTCAGTTATTTCCTTTTTGACATGAGATGCAGTAAACATCTCATTACCAAGAATCGTTGTGTTTGTGTTTCCCCGGAGGCATACTCTCGATCCAATCTTCTCCTTTGCTGTGGTCATGTTGACTTGGTAGTCTATATCCAAGATCGAAGTTCCCGAGCTCACAACTAGTTCCAACATATCCCGGCCTTCCTTGTCAACTACAGAGCTATCTCCACAAACATGGTAGAGCACAGGTACGTGTTTTCTAATCTCTTTGAAGAGTTTCTGAGTGGATTCAAGACAGGCCTCTTCATAGCGCGTGGGGCCTATCTGGGAAACGGCTGAGTCACCAGCTCCGATGATGTCTGCTCCTGCTTCAATTTGCATCATGGCGAACTCAAGCTGAACTGAAAACACTCGTGCTATGAGTGCCTGAACCAGTTCACTCCAATCAGGCCTGCGTGCTAGTTTCAGTACATTCATCAGACCAAAGAGACAGCAGATTTCTGCGAATGGAGCCTCTATCCATCCAATGACGCATTCATCGTCACTGGCTTCCCTTAGCCTCCGGACTGCCTCAACCCTGTCTTGGACACGCCAAGCAGCATTTAGATCTGGCTTTTCAACACCCTCAAAATCTTCGATATTTAGATGTGTTCCAGCCACTGGAGTATGACCAGAGAAGTCGATCTTCACCCCCCAAGCACTAGCCTCTCTATATGCATCGGTTGAAACGTTCACATGGTCAATGCCATAGGTCTTGGCACACTTCACTTGGGCATCAGCAAGTGCCAGTGCATCCTTGCAGTAGGCATTACTATAGTCTATCCCATCAATTGCTGCAGCGAGATGCATGATGAATGGATTGAATGGAACCCTCTCTGCTTTGCCTTCAACTGCAGCAAGAGTCACATCGCGAGGCTTCATCCAGTGTCTTCTCCTCTACTAAAACCTAAGAATCCACCTCAATGGGGCATCTGGTGTGCTTTTGCCCTCCCATACTATTCTGTCACCCTCCAGAGCAATGTCGACCTGTTTGTCATTGACAAGAAGAGCAGTTATCCTCTTCATTTCCTTATCATCAAGTTTCAGAGTCATTCTCCATGTTCCCGGAGAATTGGGTGAGTATCTTCCAGAGTATCCTTCTTTTGATTTCTCCAGCTCAATAAGAGGTGTAGAGAATTTGTACATCTCTTTTGGCAATGTTGGAAATAGGTTCACTCCATGACTGTTGAACTCGATGCCGATGAGCTTGGCGATACTGTAAAGCGGCCAAGCGTGTGGGTGCATATTCATTACGGGAAAGTCTGTCCAACCTACACCCATGAATCCCTCAGCCTCCTCTTCAAGCGCATCTCTTACTCCTCCCCTTGCTTCTACCGCGATTGTCTGGCCAGGTCGTTCTGAGAACTCGGAGTTATATACATCAGGGCCACTCCAAATACCATACCATACATCAGGGTATTCTTCTGCATGCTTAGCCAAAGAGTTTCTCTTCCATTCGTCCCAAGCCAGATTTCCATCTAATAGTGCAAGTGCCCATACCAAGGTGCCATTTATAGAGGGCCAGACGCCGGCATTTGTGCCAATGCCTGGATCTCCTGCCATCTTTTCCAAAGGTTCAGAGAGAATTAATGCCCCATGTTTGGAGAATCTTCTCGCAAGGTTGTTGATGGATTTCAAAAGAGCGTCAGCCTGATCCTTGCTAGCGGCTTCTCCAATGATAGACCAAGGCTGTGGTTCAAGCCACATCACATCGGTACCAACCCATCCTAGGTCATCGTTAAGCCATGCGCGTTTGAACCATTCTCCATTCCATTGCTTATTAACAGCCTCTCGTTGCATTTTGGCAAATTCAAGGGCTTCCTCCGCAAGGTCCATTTCTCCCATATAGGTGAGCAATTGGGAATATAGATTCAGTACATAGCTAGCCATAGCTGCATTCAGCATGCTTTCTCCCACTTCTGTGACTTCATCACGCTGTTCCATTGGAACATATCCGTGCACAACCATATCATTCCAGTCGCCGTAAGAGAGTCGTGCCAATCCATGTTTACCAATGGAATTTGCATCCACTAGATACCTGAAGCAAAGTGCAAGTACATCTCTCACTCTGGTTTGTTTCGTCCTTTTCCCATAAATTGGATACATAGTGATAATCTCATCTAGGAACTTGAGATCCCGGTTACTCAGAATGTACTCACTAGCCAACCAGAGGAGCCAAAGCTGTTGGTCACTTGGACGCCAAGGGGATGGCATATACATCCCATGTCCTACAATGCCGTATGGAATGCCTCCCTCTGG
>JBHLQK010000002.1:0-44148 GCA_048884925.1 Candidatus Thorarchaeota archaeon | reverse complement strand
CATGTGCGGGCCCTACCAAGACTGGTGTGCTGATTGCTATATCACCCATAGAATAGGAGCCCATGCGAGCAGGTCCGTCGTGGCCCCTAGCAATCAAGAACTCGGTCATTTCGGTCACCTCTTTCTATACAAGCGGTTCGTATCCCGCATAACCCTTTGTATCAACCTCTGTCTTGGCATTCCCAAGAATCAAATCCACACTCTCTAAAGCGCCGAGCTTGAAGAGAGGCCTGTTGTTATTTCCGCATTGATATGAGTAGGTACAAAGAGGACATCCATCAATAGTCCTGCAATCACACTTTTCTAGGATTGTCTTTGTACGTTTGAATGCCTCATTAAGCCGGGTGAAGAGTAGCTTTGATGCCCCATTTCCTCCAGGACTTCCGTCATAGACAAAGATGATGCCTGAGTCACCCATTGATACTCCACCAATCTCTCTCGTGCTGCCACCAGTAAGCATGTCGCTTGACTCAATTACGACATGTTCTAGTGCATGAAAAGACCCGCCATAGAGTTCAGCTGGCCCCATCCGGACCTCTTTCGCACCGGGGAGTCTGCCGTCAATGTACTCATTGACGGTCTTTAGAGGCTCAGGGGCACCAAACGCAAATCCTCGAGTTGTATATTTATAGATGAGAGGGGTGGTCAAATCAGACCTCCCGACGACATTGCCCGATCTGGTTTCCTTTCTTACGTAGCCATAAACAGTCTGAGTCATCTCAAGCGAGCAGTAGACTGCCTTCATTCCGAGAACCATCTGCTCATCCAATATCTCCACTATCTGCGGCATTGTTGAATACAATGGTTTCGTATGCACGCTTCGGTCCTGAAATGGAACGACTTTGGCTCTTCCAAAGCCGGGAGTATAACGGAAGTCTACTGACATATAGTTACGGCCGCCGTGCAAGTAGATTGCACCCGGATGTAATTCCTGTGCAGCCATCGGCATTGACCTTTCACCCAGAGTCTTCCTATCCGACTTGATCTGGACGGTGTCACCGATTCCTCGGATACTGTAGCCCCTCCATTTCTTCTGTGCAGACTCAAAATCTGCAATACGCACCCTGCCGTCATTCTCTACTCTTACGAGACCATTCTCTACCAGATTATCTATAATTCTCTTCTGCCGAGGAAACATCGATGCATTCAGTTTCCCACTCATAGCTGCAGCGATGAGCTGATAGAATCCGACTACCTCATTATCAGGTTCCATGTACGCTGCGTCTATATCTGTGAAGTACTTCTCAGGCTCATGCCTATAGAAAGATGAAATCGGATCTCTTTCTCGGAGGGCAAGGACTGCGACACTTTCCTGACCTTTCCTACCTGCGCGACCTATCCTTTGAGTGAGACGAGTAATAGATACAATCATACTCACGACACTATCGAGATCGCCAATGTCTATCCCTAGCTCAAGAGTGGGAGTGGAAACCAGACATTGAAGGTCCCCGGACTTAAACTGAGATTCGACTTGACTTCGGTACTTCTTGGTGAGGCCTGCTCTATGGACCATAGATCGGACACCTGTATCCCTGATGAGCATATTCAGGACTTCAGCCTCGGAGTGAGTGTTCCCGAACACCAGAGTCTTGAACCCACCCTCTTGCAGCCTCCTAACTATATCCACAATCATGCTGTATTTACTTCGGTCACCCGGGTAGAACATGGTGAAATGGATGGGACCCCGTTTTGCGCTCACGGACTCAATCAAGCGTACTTCGGTGTCGAATAATTGGTCAGCAAACTCCTTTGGATTGGAGATGGTGGCTGAAGCGCCTATCTTCTGAAACTCGCCTGCTTCAAGCTCAAGACGTTTCAGGATATAATAGACATTGGCGCCCATGGACCCCGTGTAGAGATGTATTTCATCTAGGACTACATATCGTACTGTACGCAGGAGTGGGACCAAGCGTGAACTTGACCATCCAAGATGGTAGTGAAGAACATCAGGATTGGTGAGCAGGATATCAGGAGGGGCTGAGTAGATTCTGCTTCTCTGACTCTGAGAAACATCGCCATCAAAGATGCCCACAGTCACTCCCGACGCCTTGCACATCTCAACAATCTTGTCGTACTGATCCCGAGCTAAAGCCTTTGTGGGATATATCAGCAAGGCTCTGATTCCTGGGTCCACAAATGAGTCCTTGATTGTTATTAGCATCCTGCGGATGATTGGGAGAATGAAAGCCTCAGTTTTGCCCTGAGCCGTTGGAGCTGCAATGACAACATCCTCCCCAGCAATAATGGCCTCGTAGGATTCGTCCTGAAACCGATATAGCTGTGTCATTCCTTTCTTAGCCAATAGATTTCTCAGCCTTGTGGGTATCTTTGTTGCTTCGAGATTCCTACCATACTCGGCATCAGTGGATGGCATAAACCTATACTTCACAAGATAGTCCTGCCCACCCCCAATAATTGATTGCACCGAATCAGAAATTGTGTCAATCCTAGCTCCACCCTCTTCTACTAATCGTGCAACCTCCTCTTCAGACTGAACCCTTAATCTTCTGGCACGTCTGGAACCTGCAGAGCTAGGTGAGGATTCAGTTATCCCAGAAGCCCTTTTCCGTGTTCTGGATTTATCTCTAGAAGTTGGCTTTGTTGTGCCACTCTTCACTGCCTTTGAATAAGAGTCGTATGCATCGAAAAGATCCTTCCGACGGCCATCCTCAAGTATCTCAACCTGGCAGGTTGAGCATCTCACTGTCCATATATGCCCGCCCTTCTTGATGTAGAGCTTTGAGCCGCACTTTGGGCAGTGGAGTACTGGCATAATAGACACCGTTCTTGCGACTTCATTGTACTAAACTTATCAAACTTTGGCAGGAGGAAGGCCTTCTGCAAACACAGCAAGACTTTTAACGGTTGTTCGTTCACAATGCACAATCGCTCTGTTTGCAGGGAGATGACAGTTACATGGTTGAAGAGATTAATTCAGAGCAACTAGAAAAGGTTGTAAGCGACAACAAGGTCGTTTTTCTAGACTGCCACGCAGTCTGGTGTGGCCCTTGCCGGACACTATCACCAATCCTTGAAGAATTGGATGAAAAGTACTCGGACAAAGGGTTCAAAGTTGTCAAGCTGGATGTGGATCATAATAGAGAATTCAGCATGACCAATCGCGTCACAGGGGTTCCAAGCGTTTTCGTCTACAGTGAGGGCAAGCGTGTCGTCTTTGACGATGGTGCAGGCAGAAAAGTCGATCGACTCGTAGGAGTCATGCCGGTAGAAGTGTACACACAGATTGTGGAAGAACTACTTGCCTAAACTTAGAGCCACATATCCGGTTGGATCAAATGGGTTCTACCGGGCTACTTCTATTTCTAATCACATATATTTGCAGCAAGATTCATAGGGACTTCATTAACTGAGGCCATTGCGCGGAGAGATTCTATTGGTTCGTGAGGTCACTATCGATGACATTGATTATGTCATAGCTGAATCGAGGCTCACCTTCGTGGATTGCTGGGCACCTTGGTGTGAGCCCTGCAAAGCGCTTGCGCAGATATTAGATGACCTTGATGAAAAATATAGTGACAATCCTGATATCGCATTTATCCAGATAAACGTCCAAGAATCTCCTGAATACGGTTTCAAACACGACATTTTTGGATTACCTTGCATCCTGGTATTTCTTGATGGCGAGCCTGTAGAATTCGATGATCCAAGTGGTCGTCTCAATAAGAAAACTAATCGATTGATAGGAAAGAGACCAGCTTGGCATTTTGAAGCAGTGATTCAACAGATATTCGGAAACTGAATTCCACAAGCAAATGTCATGTGATGTTTTATATTCGTGTAGTCATCAACTAGTCTGGTGAGGTGGAGAAACTGCCAGTCCTTCCTTTTGGTGATAAGACTCCGAAAATTGATTCTCATGCATATGTTAGTGAGCAGGCCACAATAGTTGGCGATGTCGAAATCGGTTCTGGCGTAAACATTTGGCCCGGAGCTGTGATAAGAGGCGATCATGCTTCAGTCCGCATAGGAGAGAACACCTGCGTTCAGGACAGTGTAGTGATTCATGCCCACACAGAAGAGAATCCAGCAATTATCGGGAACTTGAGCATCATTGGGAGTGCATCTGTTATTCATGGCGTTTACATAGGAGACTATGCGAACGTGGGAGAAGGATGTGTAATTTTTGATGGGGCTACACTCGGCGAAGGAATTATGCTTGCTCCGGGTAGTATTATCCCCGCCAATGTGGTGATACCTCCAAGGAGCCTCAATTCAGGAGTGCCGGCGTCTCAAATTCGAGAGCTCTCTAGGGAAGAAGTGGAGAAGCAAGCTGCAAGAGCAGAGACTATCTCGCAGGTCTTTAGGAAACTTAAGAGATGGCAAATTGCACCATGAATCACATCGTTTCCCTGGTTATTGTTGAAAGATTCTCATATCCCTTAGAAGTGATTAGAAGCATATCAGCGAGTTTTGCAGCACCGACCCCCTCATGATAATATGTAGGGTGAAGAGACACAACCATTCCTTCTCTTAGAGAAGCCTTGCTGAAAGACACCATTAGCGGAGGTTCTTGCAGGTCCAAACCAATTGAGTTCCCAAGAGGTTGTAGAAATCTAACGATGGGTGTTTTCTTGCCAAGTTTCTTTGCTACTCTTCCATAGATATCTGAAACATTCGTGCCAGCTGCCATTTTGTCCTCAGCAGCTTTGCAAGCCCGCAAAACGGCGTCATACGCCTTTTGTTGAGGTTCTGTTGGTACACCAGTATGCAACGTTCTGGCAACCTCCGCGAAATATCCTGATTCACTGACGGTCGCATCGATGACGACTGGTTCATTTCCACCAATCCTACTGGCGGTGGGTTGGGCAAAGGGGAATCTTCCACGTTTTCCTGACAATACTGCTGCTCTGATGCCTCTTGGCTGACCACCAGCAGACCTCATTGCAGCCTCAATCTCAACAGATGCATCTGCCTCTGTCTTTCCGGGGGTGATGATTTCAAGAGCAGTCCTAATCCCGATCTCAGCTACCTTTACTGCTTTGCGAATTGCCTCAATTTCTGCATCATCTTTGACCTGTCTGAGTCTCCATAGCAAGGACGACAGATCTCTGAAGCCAGCTCTAGGAATCTTAGTCTTGAGATGCTCGAACTCTTTGACAGACAGCCGCTCTTGCTGCAGACCAATCATACTGTTCTGTACTCCGGAATCCTCGAGAATCTTAATTATTAGGTCCCAGAACATCGAGCTACGATAGAGTCCCCACTCATCGAAGGGCCTATCGTCCAATGTATGAACACGAGCCATAATGGATTCTTGGCCTAGAGCTTCATGCTGCAGATTAGACAGCACTAGCTGTGGCTGTTCATCAACAATTATTACGCACCCTGTTGGGAGTGTATTGGTAGGACTCTCATAACCTGTTAGATATCGAACGTCCTGCCTCCTTGTCACTAGAAGAGCCTCCACGTTCTCGCTCTTCATAGACCGATGGACTCGTTCGAGTCTCTGTGGGGTAAACTGCATTACACGCATCTCAATCAGAATAGCTGTCTTTTAATAACAAGACTAGCATATTTGTCGAATTTCACGCTCATTTAAGCTTCACGCCGAAGATAAAAGGAATGAGGAATAATGGCGGGACCGCCCGGATTCGAACCGGGGATTACCAACTCCGCAGGCTGGTGCCTTATCCAGGCTAGACTACGGCCCCGTTCACCGAGGGACCTAGTTCAACTTATAGAGTCTTCGCTGGAGGTGTGACGATCATTCTGATACAGGTTTCAAATATGCAATGACTGCACGGCTTTTCTTCTTCGTAACTCTCATTATATGTTCAGAGGTCTGAAGAATAAAATGCTCCCCCTCTTCTAGATTCTCAAGTACTGATTTTCCCATCGGGCCGTTGAGATACCTCTCAAATCACGATTTCACTCCTTCAGCCGTGGATTCGGTCTTCGATGTCATATGACAATACCCTCGTGCCATAATAGGATTCTGTGATACTTAAGCAGATATCCGATGATTTATGGATCATGCTAATTAAGCGGGTAGCAGTTCAACAACTGCTTTGTGCTTCCGTTTTGTCACCCTGAAAGTATGTTCTGATGTTTGCAGAATGAAACTCTCGCCCTCATCCAATGTTTCAAGAACTGTTTGGCCCATTGGACCATTCAGATAGCGAGTAAAGCGGTCAACCACTTGTTCAGGGTTTGAACGATAGCCCTTCATAATGCTCATCGATTTAGACCTCGCATCAGAAGAGTGTCCCTTACACACGCTTTTAAACTCCAATCGGAGTGAGTTGAAGAAGATGAATGGCGGGACCGCCCGGATTCGAACCGGGGAAACCCAACTCCGGAGGCTGGTGCCTTATCCAGGCTAGACTACGGCCCCAAAACTCCACAAGGGCCGCTCTTTATAGACTTGCTGCAGGCGACCCTTATTACTCCCTGACAAGATTAGGCTCCACCAACCACCATGCACCACGTTTCTCTTTGACTTCGCCCTTCTCATACCTGAGAATCCGGGTTCCTAGAACATTTTCCGAGCGGTCATTCAGCTTCCGGATTCGCACATGGATTGTCTTGCGTTTGGAAGGGTCATTGAGGAGCGTCTTTGCTAGCTCAGGTGTAGAGGCGCCCTCATGTTGGAGAAAGTAAGCGATTATCTTTCTGTCCAAGTCATCTCGGCAGACCTGAGTCTTTACTGCCTCATTCATTCCTCCAATGTAGACGCTCGTTGATCGAGCCCCCTCCAGATGTTCAACCCGGTCTTGGAGCTGGTCAACGCGTTCTACCAGCTCAAATACAATGGGAGGGACTTCTTGATCCAGTCTCCAGAGAATGGCTTCCTTGATGAATCTCTGGCGGCCCCGCTCACCAACGACTGAATCAATTCTTTCTAAGATTTCACTATCAAGCCTTACGCGAATACTGGCGTCCTTCTCCTTGCGGGCAGGATTCATTTTGATATTCACCTGTTCCAAATAGACTTCATTCAAAACCAGAACAAAAAGCCTTCCTCTTCAATGTGCTTCTCCGACACAGTTATAACAATAACCGCGGGGAGCACGCTGAAGAAGCGACGGTGAGTATCTGATGGTCAACAAGGAGAAGAATGCCCAGAGAGACCTGATTCGAATCAGAAAGACTCAGAACCCACAGCAGATAGACTTCAGAAGAATGCGAAAACGCCGCAAAGCGCGTACAGAATTCTGGTCCTTCAAAAAGAGACCCTCTGCACATATTGTGGTCGAGAAGAAGGAGAAGAAGAAGAAGCCAAAGAAGAAGGCTCCCAAGAAGAAGAAAGAGCCAGAGATGGAAATCATCGATGATAAGCCAGAGCTTGAGATCATTGATGAAGAAGTAGAACTGGAAACTATCGAAGAGGATGATGATGAAGAGCCGGAACTTGAGGTCATTGATGAAGAACTCGAGGATCTCTATTCATATGACGATGAGATATTAGATGATGATGAGCTCGAGGAACTCGAGGAGTAGTCAGAAATCCAAATCTTCAATTCATGGCAAAGAATAAGACAGGGGACTCCCCTGAACAAGCTGTTGTGCTTCTAGCAACCTATTCAGGTGATTCGAGTGACTACTCTACTGACTATCGTGAAACATCTAGAAATAATTGCTCCACCGCATCTTGCTTTTGGTGGCCTTCCTTCAAGAGTTGAAATTGGTCCCCAGACAGAGAAAGAACAGGAAAAGACGACCGTCAATAGAGTCCTCATAGCAACATACCCATCTGGAAGAGTGGTAGCAAAGGCCACTCAGGACAAGGCAAATCTGCTACTGACTCATCGCCCCCTATTTCCATTTGCTATTGACAGGCTTTCGGGTCTTGACCTAATCAGAGCTAGGCTGTTGACAAAGAACTACATCTCGAGCTATATGCTAGGAGCTGCATGGATTTGTGCTCGCGATGGAATAGCAGATGCTCTTGCTGAAACATTGGAGTTAAGTAAAAAGGGCGAGTTTCTTATTATGGGAGATAATGAGGATCTTGTTCCTGCAGGTCGCATATGCCAACCTAAAAGCACTATGAATCATTCACTTTTCGCGAACTACATGATAGAAAAACTTGGAATTGAATTCGTGAAATTCTCTGGAAACCTTGATGAAGAAGTAAGTCAAACACTATTATTTCCTGGTAGTCTCTTAGATGTGCCTGAAATCTTAGCCGCCAAGAAGCAAAACATCACTACAATAGTCACCGGTGAGCTGTCGCCTGAAGTCAGACTCTTGGCTGCTGAAGAAGGTATGCAGGTTTACGAGGTAGGAGCATTTGTGACAGAAGAGCCAGGAATGAACCGCCTGAAACACCAGCTCAGTCTTCAGTTTCCCGACCTGAAGATCGAGTATACAAAATCAGATCTTGTGACCAAGACTCTCACTAAGAGCTAAACACAGAAGATATGATTCTCTCACGGTTTTCTAACAAGAACGACGTTCTGATTGACTTCAGTCCCTATATATTGAGCCACAGGAGGACACTTTGTCCTGAGTATGTGCACTATTGGGCAATGGGGCTCCAGTTCCGTCAATGACTCAAAATTGCCCATGCCCTTGGCTATAATCAGTTCAGCCTTTTGAAAGACATCTAGGAACTCCTTGGAGTTCTTGTCAGGATTCACTCCAATTGCAGCAGCACCAGTATCGATTACCTTGTCGGCGCATCCGTCAAGGCCCACTTCTTTCGCATCAATCATAGTGGCGTCATTTAGAACTGGGCCGCCCTTTACCACTGCAACAACATTCAGTCCTAAATTCTTAATTTCAGATATCAGAATCATATCCAAGACAACTTCTCCAGCATTATCCAATAGATATAGGACTTCCTTCGCACCCTGACATAGGCTCATGAACTCATCAACCTCATCAATCGCTAGGTCGGATTCTACGCGTTCGATGATTCCTCTAAGTTCATCCAAATCAAAATCCCGCCCTGAAATGTCAAACTCGATTGCATTGGCTGCTGCCGCAATGAGTGTAGCTCTCCTGAATCTACTCGTTGGACCAGAAGATTCCTCCATTAGCAGTCTTAGCTCGGGTAGAAGATCTAGTGCCATAGCGTTTGAAATGCTTTTGAGCTCTGCATAGGGGTCTCTGCCTGTCATCTCTTGGACCAAGAGGTCACGGCCAGTTCCAATGTGACTTGGCACAGCCTCTGAATTGAAGCTTTTGCTGAGGAAATCAAGCATAGCGGCAGTCACATTCATCTGTGTGTCAGGATCATCAGTTGCGAGCTTGACTTGGTTTATCGCTCTTTCAAGCAGGCAGTGTGCGCATTCTAGAGTGACCTTCACCGACAATCGCCAAGTCCTCGTGGCGAAAGATTCCGTGAAAAATGAACCGGAATGGACTATTCCCTAATCGGTTCAATCAGGTTCTTTAACACATGCTCAGGCTTGTCCGACTTGGCAACCGCAGATGCAAGAAGGACGCCTTGAGAGCCCAATTTGATAGCAGCTTCTACATCATCACCTGTACTAATTCCAGCCCCGCAGAGGATGGTGAGTTCCTTGTTCACTGCACGTATCCTCTCAACAGTACCTGAGATGATCTCAGGCTGGGCTTGAGATACAGATATGCCTGATCCAATTAGCTCAGGGGGCTCCACTGCGACAGAATTTGGGTTAAGCGAGGCTGCCGCAACGCTGACCAATGGGTTGTTCGTACATACAATTGTATAGAGATTGAGTCGCTCGGCACTCCTTAGAGCATCCTCAATGTCAGCAAGCTGCATTCTATTCTCTGAATGGTTAAGAAGAGTCCCTGTGCATCCTGCTTCTACAAGTGTTTCTCCAATAACATGGCCAGTAAATCGACCTGGATCTCCAACATCCATATGCTGTGAAAATACAGGAATATCAACAGCCCGACTCACTCTGTAGAGGTCGGGAACCTGAGGACAAACGACTACTGAAACTCCATACTCCTTTGATACCTTCTCACAAATCTGTGCAAGCAGTACCGCCTTCTCTCCAGTGGCTTGTGGATAGGTCTTGAAATTAATCGCAATAACAGGCAACTCTATCGCTGGCATTTTGTACCATCCTGCCGATTTCCGCCTCAACAGCGACTCGGGCAGGGCATTCGAGATGTATATGCTAATAAGTTGTGTTGCTTATCTATCATGTCTACCGTACTTGGCCAACTAGTAGTTTCAAGAGAGGAACTCGAGCATATCCTTGGCGGTTCATCCAGACAAGGTCCTTGCGAAGCTCAATTTTCACGAACTTCCCAGCATCTGGATTCCTGTAGTACTTCATGTATATCTTCCTGAACGCCTCAAAATTCGGTGCACTCAGCAAATCTACGACAGCATCATTCGAAATCCGAATGAAAACATCTTCATCAGGCGCAGTCCCGGTCCCAAACTTGACTTCGCCTCGGGCCTCCTTTATGAAATTGAAACGCTCACCCATGGCCATGAATTCGATTGTGAACTCATCAGGTCCCTCAATATTCGCGGCGATGTTGGAATCTTGGAACATGTACTTCAGCCGATCTGTAATCTCTGAGTGGTAGGGAATTGTTGCGGCTCCATCAACTGGAAATGGTTCATCCGGCTCTGCCACCACTCCTTGCTCTGCAACTGGCACAGGCTCACCATGTTCCTCTGCCACTTCTGTAGGAACTTCCTCTGCTAGCGTGGTTTCTCCTGCAGCAGGAGATTCATCCTTTTCCTTTTCCTCGTCACGACCAAATAGTTTCTTGATTCTTTCCATCTTACACACGGTCTCCTTCGTTTGAGAGATTGAATTGTCTCAATCACGTTTCATTCCTATTGTCGTCGGAATCAGTCGGCAGACTTCGAAATGTAGCAATCACAGAAAAAGGTAATTTGATTGTACAACTAAGCTGGCGGCTCTAATGAATTCACATTTTGTGCTGAAGCCAGTTCCTGCAGTTGAGCAATAAGTGGAATTGTTTTTGACTGGGTTCGATTTCCCCAGAGCTCATCAACAAGTAGGTCTCGAATGGCAATTCTGATTACCTCAGAGCGGTTGGGGTATTTGCTTTGTCCAATGAGCTTGTCAAGGCCATCAACATAGGATTCAGGTAGGCAAATTGTTACTACTTTCATTCTAGACCAACCAGATAGGAGGCAAACACGCTAATGAAAGCGTGTCATTTCCAGATTGACACCACGGTATTACTCACTATGTATCTAGTTTGGGAATCGCCTCCTATGGTATTAGGACTATCTTCCCAAACTGAGCACCATGTTCCAGAATCTCATGGGCTTCTTTTGCGGATGAGAGAGGTAATACTCTGTCCACAACTGGCATGAGCTTCCCTGTCCACACTAGACGCAGAACGGATTCAAGCTCTGACCTGCTGGCCATTGTAGAGCCTATAATCTCGAGCTGTTTCCAAAATAGAAGGTTGAGACTGGTCACTGCATTGGGTCCAGAAGTGGCTCCACAGGTGACTAGACGTCCTCCTTTATTGAGACTACGTAGACTCCTTGCCCATGTTGCTTCACCAACCGAATCGACAACCACATCAACACCGCGTTTACCAGTAAGTTTCCAGATTTCCCTGTGGTAGTCCGGTGATTCCAAATGATTGATCAGAAAGTCAGCCCCCAATCGGCGAGCCTTTTCCAGTTTGTCATTGGATGAACTCGTAACAAAAATGCGCGCACCAGCCATCTTCGCAATCTGTAGAGCAGCAACAGCCACACCGCCCCCAATGCCAATAATCAACACATCCTCACCAGCTCTCAGACGAGCTCTTGTAATCAGCATTCTCCACGCAGTCATGAAGGTCAGTGGAATTGCTGCAGCTTCCTCAAAACTGAGTTTGCTCTTCCCAGGAATGGGGATAACCTTGCGAGCATCAACAGCCATAAACTCCCTATAGCCTCCACTATAATGTTCGCCTAAGATTCCATATGTGGAACATAGAGAGTCTTGTCCGCTGACACAATACTCACAGACCCCACAGGATACTCCAGGATCTATGATGACTCGAGCTCCAACCTCAATGTCCCCCATCGCGTCAACTCCTATCTCCGCCACGACGCCTGAAATGTCACTTCCAAGCACATGAGGCATCTTCAGGGTTAGGCCAGGAATTCCAGCTCTTGTGAATAGGTCCAAGTGGTTCAAAGCTACAGCTTTGACTTCAATCAATATTTGGCTGGGACCCACCTTGGGCTTTGGGAAGTCTGTGACGTACTGGAGGACATCAGGGGAACCATGCTCATGAAAGATAACAGCCTTCATGGAATCTCTCCTCGATTCTACATTGAGATGGGGTGAAATGAACTAAAATCCTATGTTATAGCAAATCCATTATAGTAGTGCTTATTGCGTTGTTTGCAGAGCACTTTGTTGGTGGAACACATGGGCAAGAAGAGCAAAGCCATGAAGAAGAAAGGCGGTGGAGGAGGCAAGGTGTGCGCAAGTCACATTTTAGTTAAGAAGCATAGTCAGGCGCTCGAGATAATCAGTCGAATCAGAGAGGGGGAAGACTTCGGATCTCTCTGCAAGCAATACAGCGACTGTTCATCGAAGAAGCGTGGAGGAGACTTGGGTTGCTTTGGGAGAGGCGAGATGGTAAAGGAGTTCGAAAATGCAGTCTATGCTCTCAGTGTGGGGGCAATGACCACAGAACCTGTCAAGACTGAGTTTGGGTATCATATCATCAAGAGAACAGGCTAAAGTTCGGAAACAAAGAGAGAACGGGACAGAAGTCCCGTATCTACTCTGCTGAGCCAGATGTGTCCTTAGCTTTTCCTGTGGGAACAATCTCCTCTTCAGTGAAACGAGTACCACACTTGTCAAGGACCTTTGGCAATGTACTATACTCCATCCTATCTGATGAAAGTCGGTGGAACTCAAATGGGCCATGTTGACGAAGGTAGTCTGCAATCTCCATTCCACGTTGGCGTGTGATATCAAATGCAACGTCGTCAAACAGGTCAATTGGACCAACAAGCATTCCGTTAGAAACTTGAAACCCAAGACCAATAACTCGAGGCGGGCCATCGAACCTTGTGCAACGTGAGTCTTTCAGTGCAACGGGTAGTAGAGGTCCTGCATGGGAGCCGCGCATCCAACCAGCGACTAGATGAGGAATGGTGAACGCTTCAAGCACCTCCCCCATTGCAGGAAGACCAGAATGCGCTCTAACAATGGCTACAGGATCATCCTTTCCAACGTACTTCCCTGCTACAGCGTGAAGCTTGTCAGTGCTCACTGAAGCACAGACCATTCCATCTGCTCGATAGATTTTCTTTATTGTGAATACTCCTGTACTGCCGATAAGGGCAAGCAAGTCATACATCTCTGCTGGACATTTCATATCAACAAAACAAGGGACTTCCTTCATGATGTCTTGAATCACGAAAGTAAACCCATCATGTAGGTTCGGGTCAATGACGAGCCCTGCTGTGTTGAAGGGATCCGCGAATATCTTGAACAGAGGCAGATTGAAGGCACCGGGCTCGGTCTTGTCAGCCATGAAGATAGCGAATGGCTCTGACTTTCGTTCCTCAATTGTCATCTCTGCTGAACCAGGTCCCATCCCTTTGACATTGCCACTGAACGTGTCTGAGAGAATATCTTGTCCGGCTGCATAGATTTTCTTCTCACGAGCCAGTTCAGTCCCCTTTATGAAGGTGTCAAAAGCTAGGCGATGAACATCTTCATTGCCTTCACCCTTGAAGTGAGTCATAATAAGTTCCAAGTCATCTCCAGCATGTGTTACATGGAAATCGTTGATGATCTTCTTCTCAACACCTGTTTTCAGCTCCTTTCGTGCTAGCTCCAACAGGAAATCAGGTACCACTACATGCCCGGCCAACGAGCCAATGTCGGCCTTAATAACGCTAATAGTCGTTTCAACCAATCTCTTCTCGCTCCATTTCCAAATTGTTAGAAGGACACACAATGTCCTGTGACAGGACTGGGGGGCCTTTGGAATTTGTAATAGGTGTTTCGGAGACCCTGTCCCGAACAACGCATCATTATTCTATGGACGTATAATAGTTTGTTGGTAGTGCAAGTGACATGCTTGAGGGCCCGAAACTCAAATAGCCTAGTAATGATGAAACAAGAGGGATAATCATGCCAAAAGACGCTGTTTCTGCCCAAAGACCTGAAACTGCTGAACGCAAGCAATACCACATAGAAGTGAAACCAGGTGAAGTGGCAGAAACCGTTCTACTCCCTGGAGACCCTGAGCGAGTAGCAAAGATCAGCTCGGGGTGGGATTCTTTTCAAGAGGTTGCAGCTCACCGACAGTACGTGACTCACACGGGAGTGTACAAGGGCACACCAATCTCAGCTTGCTCAACTGGTATTGGCGGACCTGGCACGGCAATAGCAATAGAAGAACTTGCAAATGTGGGCGTTAAGAACTTCATACGCATAGGGTCCTGTGCGACTCTCAAAGAGCATATTGAAATTGGGGACTTGATCATCTCCACAGGGGCTGTTAGACTTGAGGGTACAAGCAAGCAATATGTAAGACCCGAGTTCCCCGCAAGTGCATCGTACGAAGTGGTTATGGCGATCGTAGAAGCCGCAGACACTCTGGGCTTGAAGTATCACCTAGGAATATCAGCTTCAACAGACTCATTCTATCTGGGACAGTCTAGGCCAGGTTTCAATGGTTATACCCAGAGCTTTAGTGAAACCTTGATAGAAGACCTCCAGAAAGCAAATGTAGCGAACTTTGAGATGGAGGCCGCCACAATCTTTACTCTCGCAAACATCTTCGGCTTCAGGGCAGGCGCTGTGTGTGCTGTATATGCCAATAGGGTCCAAGACAAATTTGCAGTTGCAGGAGAAGAAGATGCAATTGCATGTGGGAACGAGGCTGTGAAAATCCTCGCAGAGATGGACGAAGAAAAGGCGATTGCAGGCCGGGACTATTGGATACGTAGTCACAAACGGTAGTATGCACCTTGGCAACATATTCGAGTGTTAATGAGTGCTATCGTGCTTAGATTGTAATTCTTATCAGTATTTGATTAGTCGGCCATTTCAGTATTAAAAGTGGACTGATGTATATGATGCTCTCACGCCGCGACGTTATAATTTGTACTATATTCTTAGTTGGAGCAATTCTCTTTCCATATGGATACGCTGAGGCGATTGGGCTGGGGTCTCCAGATACAATTATCGCAGGCCTCTTTTGGGAGTATGTTGAATCTTTCTATTTCACTGGATTTCGACTTCTAGCAGTTGGACAAGTCTTGTCATCCTCTCCATTCTGGCTATTTAGGTTCATATTTCTCTTCCTGATGATTTACTACTATGCGGCTGATAGTACTCTTACCAGGCTCCAGGTCATTCTTGTTGGCATTCTCTCGGAATTGATCCCTCTATTAGTGTCATTGCCGAATCTTATGAACTTCGATGGATGGCTAGTCCCCCTCTACAATTACGTGATTCCTATTCCGATTATATTGATTCTCGGAATTGCCTTGATGGTCGCTTTTCCCAAGAAGAAACCAGAGGGTATTTGGGACCAATAGTCATGCACATTATCCAGTCGTGAAGCATCCTTTCTTGGAGCCTTTGAGAAATCTAACCTATATGGCAACTCGCAACCCGGAATGATAGAAAAGGCGATGGCAGGCTGTTTTTAGGGTAGAATCCTTTGTCTCTATAGACAGACATATTGCATTGAAATTCCTTGGCTGCATATGCCCGAAGTATATTTTGATTTGGGGGATGCACTGTCATATATTGCTGAGCTATATGACACTAAAGATAGCCCCACTGTAGATGAATATGTAGAGTTTCTTGAGATTGCAGAATTTGAACCGGTGATTGAGGATGACATTGCTCGACTCTTCAAATTTCTGTTATTCTTGACTAAGCCCAAGAGTGTACTTGAAATTGGGATGAGTATTGGTTTCTCGACCACATCAATGGCGCTCGCAGTAAAAGGGCATGGCGGTAGAATCACGACGCTGGAGATGAATGAGGACATAGTTCCGGAAGCTAAGAGAGCGTTCAAGCACTTCAATGTCGATGACATCATTGACATAAGAATTGGAGATGCCAAGGAAATTATCAAGAAGATTGAATCAGAATCCTTCGACGTGGTTTTTCAAGATTCTTCCAAAAGACTCTATCCAGTAATGCTAGAAGATTGCGTGAGAGTTCTGAAGAAAGGAGGTCTCTTCCTGATAGATGATACACTCTTTCCAGTGATGAAAGAAAGGAGTGATTGGAATGACTCAACTAAAGCGATTCATGAATTCAATCAGAATGTCATCGGTGCAGGTGTCTTTAGCACACTGGTTCCTATTGGTGAGGGCTGCACAATTGCCGTAAAAGTATAGCATGAAGAACTACTCGTAGTAATATCGTCCTTCGCGCTTCTGCTCCTCATCTTTGACGCTGCCAACCTTGTTAACTCTTGGTCGGCCAGTCTGAGGATCTCTCCTAAATGTCACACCCATCTGCTTTAGAAATGCATTCATTCCGCGCCGCAGTGTTGTCACGGATGATGCTATACCCTTCCTTCCTGGCTCTCCTCCAAACACAACCATGCTATCACTGAGGTAGTCAGCCATGAGAATTGAGTGCTCAACCACAAATGCAGTCTTCATTTGAGTTTGGATTGTTCGGCGGATAGCCCTAGAGCTTGCTAGTCTCTGTTCGATGTCTAGGAACGCAGATGGCTCATCAAACAAATAGATGTCAGCATCCTTCGCCAAGGTTCTAGCAATTGTTGCTCGCTGAAGCTCACCACCAGAAAGCTCAGAAATAGCATGGTCCATCAAGTCTTCCAGCTCAAGCTTGCGTAGCACAGAGGTCTTGAAGTCTGAGCTGTCTACTGTGGACCCTCCAGCCTCCCGAAGATACATCCGAACATTTCCGGGATAGTCTGCTGTGATGTACTGCGGCTTATACGCTATCTTAAGGTCAAAACCACTCAATGTCTTCTTTGGAGCTTCACCTTTAGTGGGTTCTAACTCGCCAGCAAGCATTCTCACGAAAGTAGTCTTCCCTATTCCATTGGGCCCTAGGATTCCAACTATTTGCCCTCTAGTTACCCTGCCGCCCTTCACCTCGAGTGTGAAGCCCTCAAATTCCTTCTTTAGATTGCCATACTCTACAAGTGTTTCCGAACTAATGAACTCCTCATCTTCGCCAGTCATTCCCTTGAACGATATAGATGTGTCTCGGAAGCGCATATTCTCATCAGGAATATAGCCATCGAGAAAGATGTTCACCCCAACACGTGTACCATGTGGGTGAGACACGATTCCGTAAGCCCCAGGTTTGCCATAGAACAGGCATACTAGGTCAGACACATAATCAAGGATTGAAAGATCATGCTCAACTACCACCACTGTCTTGCCAGAGTCTGACAATGCTCTGATTGCGCGGGCCACTCTCAACCTCTCGCGAACGTCAAGGTACGCAGTTGGTTCATCAAAAAAGTAGATGTCGCCCTCGCGAACAATGGCTGCTGTCACCGCTACACGCTGCAACTCTCCACCAGAGAGAACATTGATTGGACGGTCCCATATCTCAGTCAGACTCATGTCTTCCTTCAGGTTGTCGAGTCTGCCTGAGGTGTCAGCTGCTTCAAGGAGTTCGCTGATTGGTTTGTCAGCGACTGCTTTGATCTTGGGCAGGTCGGTGATAGTCTGAGGCTTGTGGACTGGGACTATCGTGCCTTCCTGTATTCGCTCAAAGAACGGTTGAAGTTCTGATCCGCGGTATCTTCTGATGATCTCGTCCCACTCGGGCGGTTCCTCCACTTCCCCAAGATTGGGCTTTAGTTCGCCAGCAAGTATTCGCACAGCGGTAGTCTTCCCAACACCATTTGGACCAATCAGTCCCAAGACCTGTCCTTGTTTCGGTGTGGGCATTCGGAAAAGCTGAAATCCGTTCACACCGTAGCGGTGGCTACCGTCGGTATCGAGTTCCTCTGGAAGGTTGACAATGTTGATTACATGGTAGGGACACTTCTTCACACACATTGCCGCACCCGAGCAGAGAGACTCCACTATGGTCGGGGGCTTGTCCGGGCCATCGAAAAACACGACTGTTTCGGTGCCCGTTCTAACCATGGGGCAGAATCTCTGACACTCGTGTGTACAGTCCTTTGGCCTACAGCGGGAATGATCTATGACTGCAATGCGCATTTTCGTCCTTCACCTTCAGGAGGAATAAAGATGGGATTTCGTGTATAGTATTTAGCGCTTTGGCTCCGGTCGGGGTAAGCCAATAGACAGATGAAAAACCTTTAGAACCATTGGCGTAACCAGAAACATAGAGATGAAAATAATAGAACGTATTCTGGGCGCATTTAACAGGCAGCGCAATCTATTCTTGGGTGCAGTAGGCCATCCTGACACTCTTGCTGCCTACATCCACCAAGTCAGAGCCCAGACCTACCTAAGACTGACTGGTAAGACACTCACACAGGTCTCTATGAATGAAGTCACAGGCAAATCTGACACAAGTGACCTTTCAGATAGCGTTGCCCGGGTCCGACGGATCACTCGGGGACATGCGTAGAGAATTGTAGTTTCGATAGCATTATACGATTTCGCTTCCAGATACATTTGGGGATTAGAGATTTCGGTCACAGAACGGGATATTGTGGTGCCAGGCCTACTTATTATTGCGTTTGTCATCCCATTAATCACAGTCGTCCCAATTCAGACAGATGTAATAGATCTCCAACTCAATTATCGATACAGGCACTACACTCGACAGGGGAGTTGGGATTCTGTAGTCAGTGAGGTAGAAAGCACCTATGCAACCTACGAGATCTCAGCGGCGGTAGATCTGGACAATCTAAGTCTTGCCCTGAGGGATCAGGAGGTGAGAGAATATCCGGTTTGGGTCAATGTTAGTTCTTGGAGTGTTGGTGATTCCGTCCGGGTAGGCGACCAGATTGTGACAGTCATGGGCGACTCTGAGAGATATGGATTTGAATGCTGGAATGTGGAGCTTCTAAATGGCACAGATGTGTATTACTCAATGGCGTTTGGTATTTTTCTCGGCACATATTATTATGAGTGGAACTCGTCAGGAGGGTCCTATTTCGTTTCTGAAACTCGCCAGATTGAACTCACATTCGAGAATCTTGATGATTTCTACAACGTAGAGCATGAGTTCAACAGCGATGCAATATTACTCTCCTTAATCATCTTAGAAATGGCAGTAATCATCAGGCTCATCGAAAAAGGTGAGAGAGGAGTGTTGCTCCGAAAGTCTTAAGCAAATTCACTGATGGCTATAATCGTGGAATGATGATGAAGTAGGGATGGTGAGCGTCTCATCAACGTGATGACCCATTAAACCGCAGTCTGACCACTCTATAATGTGCATTGAATAACGGCTTCATTAGTCACAATTGGAATGATGCCGCATACCCCCTGACAAACCTCAATCGGAGACCAGGAATCTTGATGGCTATTGACTGCAAGCGATTTTGTCCTGAAGTGAGGTTATGCTGTCAAGAAACGGAGATGACCATCACAAGAAAGGATGCCAAGAGGATTAATGCTCTTGGCTACTCAACCAGTGATTATTCCCATCGAGTCACTGGTAGCTTCAGTGAACTGAAGAATGTCGATGGCCATTGCTACTTCTATGATCCAGCTTCGAAGGAATGTAAGATCTATGAAGCTAGGCCAGAAGGCTGCCGATGGTACCCAGTTGTCTATCACTACACCAAACGCAAATGCCTCGGCGATGATGTTTGCCCAGCCTCACCGAGCTTGACAAGGACAGAGATAAGAAACGTCTGTCATAAGGTGAGAAGACTCGTGGAAGAATTAAGGAGGGAGGCCGCTCATGGCGAGAGCCCGTGCTGATCTTCATACACATTCGGTCCTCTCTGATGGAAATGATTCACCAACTCAATTAGTCAGGTTAGCGGATGAGTTGAGGCTTGGTGGCATTGCCCTGACTGACCACGATACGATTGCGGGTCTGAGAGAGTTCATGGAAGCAAAGGCAACATCAGACTTGCTGAGGGTGCCGGGTCTGGAACTCAGTGCAGACTATGAGAGCCAAGAGGTCCATATACTAGGTTATTTCGTTCCCCCCGAGTCCACGATACTTGATAGCAGACTTCAGGACCTCAGAAATAGACGCCAAGGCAAATTCTCCAAGATGGTTGAGAGGCTCCACGATCTGGGAATTGAGCTGCAGCAAGGAGAGCTAGATGAAATCCTAACGGGTGTAGAGAGTCCAGGGCGACCGCATCTTGCCTCACTACTTGTAAGGAAAGGAATCGTCAAGAATACGGAAGAGGCATTTGAACTGTATCTCGGCGAAGGAAAACCTGCGTTTGTAGAGAAAAAGAGAATGCATGCTTTCAAGGCGATTGATCTTCTCAAATCAGTGGGAGCGGTGCCGGTCGTTGCACATCCCTTAACGGTTAAAGTGGCAGATTTGAGGGAGTTTCTGCAAGACCTAGCCAATGCAGGAGTTCGCGGTGTTGAGGTAGAATATGACTACAGGCCGGTTGGATTTGAAACCAGCTTGGATGAGTTAATGAGAATCACACGAGAACTCGGTCTTATAGAAACGGGTGGTAGCGATTATCATGGTAACTTCTGGATGGGCGGACTTGGCAGCACCACTGTGCCTGTCGAAACAATTGAGGTTCTAAGAGCAGCAGCATATGAATCGAATACGGAAGCCTAATCTGCTGCAGCATCATGTATGAGCCGAGTGTTGACCCCTTGAGAGTTATCGATGCTCATGTGCACACATGGACGAGGGACATAATCAGTGAGAAGGACCTAGAGGCTCGGCGTATTGCTGCCGAACGGGATGGTACAGAACCTCAACTGGACTCCCCTATTGACGCCTTGGAAGCAACCATGAGTGATGCTGGCATTGAGAAAGCAGTAATCCTGCCAATCGACAGCGGTCTCAACCAAGATATGCCATTGAGCCTGAAAGAGAAGACAGATTGGCATGCAGATGAAGTGAAGGCCAATCCTAACCTCCTCACATTTGTAGGAATAGATCCTCGAAGAGGGAATGAAGGATTAGATGAGTTGGAACGTGCTGTCAAGGAGAAAAAGTGTGGCGGATGGAAGATGTATCCTCCCAATGGGTTCTATCCTGATAGTGAGGAGTTCTACCCATACTATGAGCTGTGTACTGAGCTCAATGTTCCAGTGGTAATTCATCAAGGTTTCACTTCGAGATTCAAGCACATTAAGTATGGACGGCCGGTTCATGTTGACAGCGTGGCCGTGGACTTCCCCAAGCTGAAGATAGTCCTAGCACATGTGGGAGTTCCTTGGGTTGACGAAGCTTTGACAATCGCATCAAAGAACCCTAATGTGTTTGTGGACGTTTCAGGCTGGCAGATTTTTGCAGCTAAGAACACGGACAGAATCTACAGTATGATAGCAGATGCAAGAATATTCCGAGTATTTCCAAATCGAATGCTCTGGGGTAGTGATTTTCCACTCTTCGAGCAGACTATGCCACTGAAGAGATGGAAGGATTTCTTCACCAAACTTCAGATACCCAACTCAATACTGGAGAAAGGACATCCTCAAGTATCTCAGGATGAGATTGAATGTGTGATGTGGAAAAACGCCGCACGTCTCTTCTTCGGTGAAAAACCATGATCCAGTTCATAGTTGATGCAATGCTTGGCAAACTTGCATTGTGGCTCAGGTTGACAGGTCACGACACCATCTATTCCACAGATATCCACGATGACATTCTGCTGGACATCGCTAAGAGAGAGGATCGTATCCTACTGACTTCTGACGCAAGATTGCATGAACGTGCCAAGCAGAGAGAGATCAAAGCACTTCTACTCAGAGGAAATGTCGATGATCGTGTAGCTCGAGTATTCAGTGAATTCAATATCGTACCCCATGTCAATCCCAGCTATTCGCGGTGCTCAAAGTGCAATGGTACTCTTGAGGAGATAGGCAAGGACCAGAAAGCAAGAATAAAGGAACTTGTTCATGAGCAGACATACAACCACTACGATAGATTCTGGTATTGTAATGATTGCCAGAGCGTATACTTCCAAGGCGGACAATGGGAGAATATTAATGAATACATGGATAGGATTAGGCGGCTCATGAGCTAGCCTGTTCTATCATCCCTCACGGACAGAGATATCATAATCAATCGGAATACTTCCACTTATCGTTCGAGTCAGATGGCAGAATTCTTTCATGAGGTGAAGGCATCTCTCGCCAGTTTTCAACTCATCCTTGCCCACGATTATCTCTCCCCAGACAGATATGCCAACTATTTTGTAGCCCGATCCATCGAATTTTGCTGTGGCCTTACCAGTCAAATCCAGGGAAACAAGCTCCATCTCAAACCGACGTTGAAAATCAAGGAAAGTATTGTTTAGGCAACCCAAGACCGATGACACAAAGAGCTCATCAGGACAAATCCCCTCTCCTCGGCCTCCATATGTTGGAGGAGTATCAATGACAACCTTGCGATTTGCTGTCACATAGGCTGTACAGCCTGTCAGTCCATCCCAAGAGCTCCGAGCAGTGTAATCCAGAGTTTCAGGGTATCTTGGCCGCACCTTCATAAGAAGCACCTCAGAGGGTTTCGGTCTTGTATTCTGATTAAGCATTCCGGTCAGGTTCATAATTGCCAGTCAGTAAGTCATTTAAACGGGCCATCCATTGACGCCGTGGAGTCTGAACTCATGAGCCGTCTTATGAACGCTGCAATGTTTCATGGAGTGGGTGATGTCAGGTATGAACAGACTGATGTCCCAGAGATTGGTCCTGGTGAGATTTTAGTAAAGGTCGGCAATGCACTCACCTGCGGAACAGATGTCAAGACCTACAAACGAGGCCATCCTATCCTTCTGAAGCATACCCCTGCTTTGTTTGGACATGAATATGCAGGCACCGTCGAAATTGTTGGAGAAGGAGTGGATAGATTCAATGTGGGAGACCGTGTTGTCGCCACCAACTCCGCTCCATGTGGCACATGCTTCTTCTGCAAAAGAGGCAGCTTCAATTTATGTCCTGAACTCAAGGAGTCATTTGTTAACGGGGCTTTTGCAGAGTACGTTAAAGTTCCCAAACATGTGGTCAAATGGAACACTCATCGCATTCCAGACTCTCTCCCATTTCGCGATGCGGCCTTGACTGAGCCCCTGGCTTGTGTTGTTCATGGGATAGAGGAAGCAAACATCCAACTTGGAGATACAGTAGCCATCATAGGGGCGGGTCCTATTGGCCAAATGATGATTATGTTAGCGAAGAAGAGTGGAGCATCAAATGTCATCGTTTCTGACCTAGCTGAGTTACGTCGCAATATGGCGGCAAGGGCTGGCGCAGATATTGTTATCGATCCAGCCAAGGAGGATGCAGTCGAAAGTGTGAGGGCCGAGACTGGAGGATACGGCGCAGATGTTGTCATCGAGGCTGTTGGACTCCCAGCAACTTGGGAACAGGCAGTAGACATGACTCGAGATGCAGGAATGACCGTGTTGTTTGGTGGTGCCGCTTCTGGAACTACGTTAGAGATTGACACAGTACGTTTCCACTATGGACAGCTCACAATCAAGGGTGTCTTTCATCTCACACCCAGACACGTAGAACAGGCTCTAAAGCTCATAATATCTGGAGATATTGACCCGGACATATTGATCACTCACACCATGCCCCTTGAGAGGCTGACTGATGCGATACTGATGATGAGCAGAGGCGAGAGTATGAAAGTAGCCATTGAGCCCTGAACTCTGTGAGGCTTGACATTGAGCAGAGATAACAATCGAACGCTCAGAGATAAAGTGGAGATATTCAGGACAAGATCCCAAGCAAGAGAGAGCACTCGAAGACTTCGAGACAATGAGACAACCCTGATCAATCTCATTCAGAAAGTGGACGGCTTGGATGATGTTCTGGTGATAGTTGAAGGAAAACGGGATGAACAAATCCTAAGAAAGCTTGGACTCGCTGCTCAAATAATCAAGACTCAGCAAGGCTTGCCAAGACCAGAACTTCTGGATGACATCGCATCGCAGGCTGGCAGAAATGGCCAAGTTCTAATCCTTACTGACTTTGACCAAAAGGGAATTGAGATTTGCAGGTATATTGAGAAAGGACTAGAACCAAGACGCGTGAAAGTGCTCAAGAGGTACCGTCGCGAAATCAGGAAGGCTATGGGAAATTGGCGATGCATAGAAGAGTTGGTGGCCCTGTTCAAGAGAAGAGATTCACCTGAACCTATTGCTTGACGGGGCACTACACTGATACTTGACTACCACAATTTGGACATATGAATTTACCAGGTGGAATCTCGGTACCACAGACACGACAGTCGCGGGTCCTTCTTGTTCGGATACTATCGACGACTTCACCTGTCTGCGGCTGCAGGATGAATCTGTTGTCAGTGTAGCTAATTCTGAACTCCTTAGGATTGCCTGCCAATTCAAGCAGGTCTGTTGGCATAGGTAGTCTGTATTTGTCGTCAAGCCGCAGAATTCTGGTATCACCCATCATGTCTAAGTCAACCCCATTTTGATGGAAACCAGAGATGACGCCATCCCGAATCTCAACGGTGACATCTGCCTTTGAGGCAACCTGTTGACTGTGTGTCACTATGAAGAATGATGTCCCAAGTGTTTCATTCAATTCCTGAAATAGATCGAGAATTCTTTCGCCAGTTTCTGGATCTAAATCACCAGTCGGTTCGTCACAAAGCACAATGCCGCGCCCTTCAGTGTCAATCAGGTTTACTAGGGCACTCGCTATCGCTACACGAGCTCTCTCACCACCACTTAGTGTTGTAGCCTTGTTCCGTCGCCTTTCATCAAGACCTACAATCTTGATGAGTCGGTCAACACGGTCTTTTCGTACCCTTCGCGGCACCCCCGCGATGCGTGCTGCAAGTTCCACATTTTGCCATGCATTGAGGTGAGGCAATAGATTCCCAAGCTGGAACACAAAACCCATCCACGCCCGACGGGCTTCAGTGAGGACGCGTTCACTTAGCTTCGTGATATCAGTATGTAGGTTAGCCCAGTAGACCTTTCCAACAGTAGCCTTTGTGATTCCGCCTAGAACATTGACTAGTGTTGTCTTTCCAGACCCACTGGGACCGACCACGGCCATGATCTTGCCCTCGAGAATCTGAAGAGATACTCCACTCAGAGCGACTACCTCAAGCTCATTAGTCTTATAGATCTTGTAGCAGTTGTGTAGACTTACCACAACATCATCAGCCATGTCGCCATATAGGTCATGTTCATCAGCCGTTCCGTGAGTTGTTGTCACCATTCTTATTCGCCTCATAAGTTTCTCAATGCTGCCGCAGGGTCTGTCGCTCCAGCTCTCCGTGCAGGAATATAACAGGCCACTATCATTGCCACAGTTTCAAGTGCAATAGTGAGTACCATAACAGTAACAGGAATTGCAAGGACCCCAGGGAGAATAGGAGATATCGAGTATATGCCAAACGTCAAAGCTATCATTTCGAATCCAAAGATGAGACCGAGCAGGAAACTTATCAGAATTGCAGCGAAGACTATCCCTGCGAACTCACCAAAGACCATAGCCACAACCTGTTTCTTTGTTCCACCAAGGGCTCTGAAAACCGCATATTCAGACTCCCTCTCGCTCACAGCCGATCCAAGAAACAGGATAATGGCGAATATTCCCATGACTGCACATAGGATATAGGAAATCATGGTGAGCCCCTGAAGACCTGTCAGAAATGTACTCAGTCTGGGAATCTGCATTATGTCTAGATTCTCAAGAGTATAGACATGATTGTTCTTTTCCAACTCAATATCAGCGACAAGGGGTATCACTGTTTCATAGTCGGTTATCTCCAAGAAGACAAGATGGGCGTTCTCGATATATGTAATAGAAGTAAGGAAATCAAGGTTCACAAGACTGAACCCGCCGGTGCTGGCCACTTGAAATCCGAAATATGATCCGAAAGGCGTACCTGCAAACCCATACCTTGATGCTATGCCGAAACCGGGTGCGCTTCTCATAATCCCAACAATTAGGAACTCCTGCGTAGTGCTCGTATTTACCGTTCCTACACTTGCTGTGATGGTCTGTCCGACATCCTTCTCCCACAGCGCTGCAAAGTAGTCACTGATCACTATGCCATTGGGTGTTGAGTCGAGAGCAGTGAGAACTTGATTGGGAGTCCCGCTGAGGAAGCTCTCAGTAGTAAAAAGACCAACTTCGAGATAGCTGGATGCTTCTATTCCTTCTAGGAGGAAAAGACTGTCGGCCACTGAAGCTGTGGTTTCTATTACAGGTGCAACATCTAAGACTCCAGAGTAGCCGAAGAAAGACGACACTTCTTCAGGTGTCAAACCATATGATTCAACTCTCATATCAGCACCGATTGAATACTGGATCTCATGATTCATGGTTGTTTCAAAACTCTGTGTCTGAATCAGAGTCATTGTCGTCGTTGTCAGTGTAAGTGTCAGGATAATCATGAGAGGAACGAACTGGCCTTTCCGTCTTCGGAGACTCTGTTTAAGGTAGAGGCTCTTCTCTCCAAGAAGTCGTTGACTCCTTCCAGAAACATAAGCCGTCGCCAAACGCATTCCTCTTGAGCCTAGATAAGCTGCAATGAAGAGCAGAAGGGTGGCCACTAGAACTTCAAGTATAGCAACAGAACCTGCTGGTGTAATCAATATTGGCATGATTGCCAGTATCGATAGCGCAAGACCAAGACCAACCCAATAAAACCAAGGACTGGTTTCCTCAGCAGTTTCATACTCATTTCTCGAGGTAGGCTGGCCTACTTCAGAAACATCAATTCTTCTAGAAACGTGCAAAAGGTACGACGATGGCAGATACATTGCAATCGCTACTGCCAGGGCTATAGCTTGCAGAGAGATGTATGCTTTGCTGAAGTAGAGCGTATACAAATCAATGTCGAAAGCAAGCAAACCTACTGACGAGCCCATCAGGGGCGCCATTAGGAAGGCCATCAAGAAACCAATGCCTAGTCCTAGGATCGCTAGAGCTACAGACTCCCATATAACTGCAGAGAAAATCTGGTTGAAGGATGCTCCCTTTGCTCTGAGTGAACTGATCTCTCCACGTCTATACGATATCGAGGTCTCTGAGGTGAAGACCGTGAGCATGAGTCCCATGATAATGACTGGCAGTCCAAGCAGTATTAGCACTTGACTTTGGATATATATCGCTATATGAAATTCAAGCTCTGTAATAGCCTCTAGTCCAATTACCTGGAGGAGTGGAAATCTCTCCTGTATCTGTACCTTGAGGTTCTGCAGATTGGTTACGACTTGCATGACGCCAGCTGCAGCTAGACCCTCGCGTGATGCCCGAATGAGACCAGCTGGTGAGAAATAGCCTTTAGTCAGAACATCATTGACAGTCTGTTCATCAACTTGCTCATCCAGCATTATCACTGCATTGTTGATTCCTAATACCGGTTCAGCACCGCCGATTGAGCCCCAGTTCTGACGCATTATGGAGGGGAAAGATTGGAGGACCAAGGATGCTGTAACGATATTGTATATGCCAACAACTTGGAGGCTATTTAGTCTAGTTCGACCCAATTCTTCAGGAGTCCCCCAGTCATCGTCTTTAGGGCTTTGTACAGCACCGAAGCGTAAAAGGTCGATATCGATGAAGCTACCCAGCGTGATCTCAACACCATGAACGTCGTATGCAGATTGTACGAATTTCTGCGACACGACAACCTCTCCGCGTTCTAGCTGTAGCTTCCCTTCCCACTCAACCTCTTTCGAGAGAGTGTCAAGGACCTCGTTGTTGGCCAGGATGATTCTTCCATCCTTAATTCCCGCGTAATAGTTGGGATAATACATGTTGTACTCGAGCCAGTCCGACCAATTGCCCTGCAGAATGCATATCGATGAAGGGATGACATGCGTGTATTCTGTAAAACCACTTTCCAAGGCAAAATCCCTTGCCTCGAGTAGGCTGGAATAGTCCACTTGTGCAGATTGGACTTGCATGTTGATTTGATAGGAATTATGATCAAAATACTCCTCAACTGCGATGAGAGACCCCGTACCAGTCCAAATGAAGACGGTCGTGGGAATGGAGATGCTCACAGCTAATACCAGTGCAATACCAATGTTCCGAACCTTATGGGTCTTCAGCGAAGTGAGTGCATATGATGGAGCCCACCAGATGTTTCCCTTCATGAACTGTCGTTGGTCGACCATCATATCACCTCACAGATTTCTCAACACAATGGCAGGATCGGTTCTTCCCGCCTCTCTAGCGGGAATATACGCCCCAATAATCATAGCAATAATCTGAATGGCTAGCACAGTGAGCAAGAAGTTCATGGGTACAGTAATCGTAGCTGCCAGAGTTCTGGAAAATGGACTCATTTGGAATAGAAAGAAGCCATTGACATAGGCCAGCACAGCCCCCAAGATTAGACTGACCACCAGAGAAGACAAAACGACTCCAGAGAACTCAGAAAACACCATACTCACTATTTGCCTTCTGGATCCTCCAAGTGCACGAAGGACTGCGTATTCCTTCCTGCGTTCTCGTACAACTGAACCCAAGAATAGCGAGAGCGCAAAGAGACTCATGATGAGCCCCATAACAAATCCTATGGAAAAGAGACCTTCAATTGTATTCAGAAACAATGCAGTGCCATACGAGTAAGCCTTGAGGTCGAATGTTTCAGGAGTGAATACCCTTGCGCCAGTTTGGCTAGCCAGAATTTCAATAAACGCACTAACATCAGCTGCATCATTCAAACTCGCCATGAACAGATCAGTTTCCGACTTTCCAAGCTGCGTTGTCACAAAGTCGATATTAGTGAGTACGAACCCCTCATAGCCAGACTGAAAACCAAATCCAGCTCCAAGACCAGAGGGAGGGATGTTCCCAATCCACGAATAGCCAAAGCCGGGTGCCGTGTTTACTAACCCGGTAATATTGAAGAATATCTCCCTAGTAATCCCTATTCCGCTGACTTCCACACGCAAAAGGTCACCAATGGTCTTGTTCCATCGCTGAGCGTGATATGGGCTTATGACAATGCCATTGTCTAGATTGCCAAGCGCGGCGAGAACCTCAGCCGCGTTGCCGCTGGGAAAACTGGTTTCATCAAAATGACCTACCAAGGAATATTCGGAAATATTGAGAGCTGTCACTGACAACTTATCGATGCCCACTCTCCCGAGGGCTCGATATACAGGAGTCACATCTGAAACCTGGCTGTATGCTTCGAGTGTTTCGCCGAAAGCGATTGGAAGAGAGTCAGTTTCGAGTCTCAGGTCTGCACCAACGGCATAGTTCACCTCACGTTCAAGGTCAGTGCGAAGACTCTCAGCTTGGACAGAGAAAGATATGGTTGTTGATAACGTGAGTGCAAGCACAAGCATCAACGGGACTATTCTTCCTCTCCGCATTCGAAGATAAGCGGCTGCAATGCGGTTCTTCTGACCCAGCAGGAAGGAAAGCCTAGAGGACACACCTGCAAGCCCCACACGTGAAACTCGGGAACCGTTGTAGGCTACGAAGAACCATGCTGCGGTTGCAAGGACTAGTTCAAGCAGCAGAATTGTTGGATTCCTTGGGAAGAAGATGGCTGCCGCAACAACGATAGATAGGAGGATAATAGACATACCCAGAGTGAATCCATAAGCCCCCTCTTCAGGTGCTAGCTTCTCAGCAGATTCCTCCATCATGGAGCCAATCTCTGCGCTGGCTGCTTTCTTTGCCAGATATAAGATGAAGAGCATGGGAGGAATGATGCACAAAAGAATGGCAGTGAGTAGAGTATCGATTTTTATGACGGAATTAAGCAGATAGAACCCATATACGGACCAATCAAATGCCATGAAGCTTGTAGTTGCAGGGATAAGTGCGGCAAAAATGGTAGCCAAAACAACTCCAAGAATTAGACTTAGCAGCGCTAGGAAGAATGATTCCCAAAGGAATATTCCATAGATTTGACTCGTACTTGCCCCCTTTGACCGAAGCACTCCAACCTCAGTAGCCCTAGGTGCCATGAAGGTGTCTGCAGCGAATATAGACAGCACCAATGAGAGCAGAAATATCGGTAGATTGAGAATGGAATATGATACCGAATTGAGATATGAGTTAACAACCCATTGTAGATAGTTACTTTGATCAAATCCGGTGGCCTCGACATAGTACTGCTCTTCAATTCGCGTGGCAAGAGTCCTTATTCTCTCAGAGATCGTGCTTGGGTCATTTTCGAGAAGAGTATCTCTCGCTACTCGTACCAGACTGTGGGCGGGAAACCATCCATCCGGGTCTATGAAACCTGCTGGAAGGGAGCTTTCGAGAATCATCACGCTGTCCCTTAGGCCTAAGATAGGGAATCTTGTGTTGGTATAGTTCCAGCTGGCGCGCATATACGATGGAAATGCTCTTTCGGTTAGGCTTGAGTAACCCCTAGGATGATAGATGCCTGCGATTCTAACATTCTCGATGCTGTATCGTTCCATGTTTCCTATTTCGAGAGGATTCTGGAAGACATAGTCTGGATCGGAAGGGTTTGGGCCGTCCCTACCAAGAATCTCCAAATCTATCTCATCGCCTATGCCTAAGGTCACATTGAATACTTCCTCGGTATAGATAACAAACTGACTTGATACGAGAACTTCGCCATGATTGAGGCTGAACGTGCCCTCATACTCAAAATCCATTGAAGAAAGATTGAGAAACTCGTTGCTAACGAGGATAACACGGCCTTCCTTTACACCTGCGGAGTACTGAGAGTCATCAATATCATATTCAAAGTCATCTGGGTAATCAGTTCCCCAGAGAAATCCCAAAGTCGAGTCAATCCTCATCACGGCGTCAACTAGAGGATCATTCTGAAGGTAGTCATAAGCTAAAGACCCCTGATCATCATTATCAGTATATGTCTTGATAAGTAACTGGAATGGATTATTCTCTAGGTAATTATCTACACTGACCTGCACACCCGTGTCAGCCCAGACGATATTTGACGTGAGTAAGCTGATTCCCAGACCAAGGGTTAGAGCCAGACTCAGTGCTCGGAAAGGATTGGCCTTCATTGCACTCAGAGCATATGACAGCGGGTAGAGCCGACTCCTAGGAGTGAACGTCACAGAACTCACTGATTTTCCCACATAAGTCACTCCCGAATAGAGGAGGCCTTCTCATCAGCCTGAAACTTCGCACGAGCCTTTTCGATGTCTATGCCACTGGGCTTGAAGAAGTCGGTGATCAGCTCTTCTACTAGGACACCATCTCTTAGGAGTAGAATCTTGTCAGTCATCTTAGCAACTTCAGGGTCATGGGTGACAACTATGATTGCCCTGCCGTCTACTTTTGCTAGGCGTTTCATGAGTAGAATGATTTCTCCACCAGTGGTGTGATCGAGGTCACCTGTCGGTTCGTCACATAGAAGAACAGCAGGGTCGTTTGCGAGGGCGCGTGCCAGGGCGACACGAGAGCGCATTCCACCGGATAGCTCATGAGGCATATGCTGAGCACGATGGTCTATACCCACTACTTCCAGTAGCTTCATCGCTCTCTCTTGACGTTCACCAGTTGGAATGTTATCAAGTAGCATTGGAACCTCAACGTTCTCCAGCGCAGTAAATATAGGCAGGAGGAATTGGTCTTGGAAAAGCACGCCTACCTTGTGCCTTCTAACAGCTGAGATCCCTTCATCATCGAGGGCAGTAATATCGGTTCCATCAACTAGAATCTGGCCAGATGTAGGTCGGTCAAGGCCTCCGATTAGATTCAGGAGCGTTGTCTTGCCCGATCCTGAGGCGCCCACAACAGCTACAAATTCTCCACTATGGACTTTGAGATTGGTCCCCTGGAGCACACGGATGACGCGTGAACCATCCTGGAAATTCCTATGGACATCTATGCATTCAACTGCGACGTGGTTGTCGGCACCCAATGGCATGTCACCAACTGCCTGAAGGCTTACTAAGTCCATTTAAGGAGAGTGCTTCGAGCATTTCTTTTCTAATGAAATTCTGGATAAGCGTCCGAATAAGAAGACAGAATAGCAGCTGGTCCATGGAAGAGGTCTCATGCGAGTCTTTGCAATTGCGGGCTACTCAGGTACAGGTAAGACAATGCTAATTGAGGCACTCATCAGAGAGCTTACGAGAAGAGGGTACTCGGTTTCAACGATCAAGAGCACGAACGAGGAAATTGCGGATAAAGAAGGAACAGACACAGCAAGGCATAGAATGTCTGGTGCCCAGACTACCATACTGGTGGGACCTGAATCTATAACCATCCGATCGAAGAGACCTTCAAGTCTGAGAGAGATCATTTCATGGATTCAAAGCGATTTGCTAATAATCGAGGGAATGAAGGAGAAGAACATTCCTAAGATATGGTGTATAGGCGATGAGAAATCGCCAAAAGAATTACCAGACGGAGTTTTGGCAATATACGCTTGGAAAGAGTCTCCAATTGATCTTGAGGGGCAAATAATTTCGAGCTATACTAATGAACAGATATCTGAGCTTGTCGACCTGATTGAAACCGCTTCAGTAGACCTAATGGAAGTCGACCTCTGACAAGATAATACGCAATCAAAATACTCTTCATTGATTTCTGTCCACGAAGTCGTGATGCGGACCATCAAAACAGCAAACTTCAGCCTAGTGGATACAATTGAATGCGGTCAAACATTTAGTTGGATCAGAGAAGGAGAGGGATACATAAATGCCGACGTAGGTCAGGTGATATATGTAGAACAACATGGCGACGAGCTCTGCTATGAATCATCAGAGAGAAAGGCGGACCTCAGGAAATACTTCAGATTAGATGACCCTCTTACTCACATCCAAGAAGAGATTGCCAAAGATGCAATTATAAGAGAGAGTATCGAATTTGCACCAGGACTTCGTTTGGTATCCGATGAATTCTTCCCATGCTTGATTTCCTTTATCTTGTCAATACAGAGCAATATTCCAAGGATGCATGGATGTATGCACTCCCTCAGACAGAATTTCGGACCGAGTTATGAGTTTCGTGGAAAGACTCACTACGGATTCCCTACTCCAGAGCAGTTGAGTGCAGCATGTGAAAAGAATCTGCGAGATCTCATGTTTGGGTGGCGTTCTTCGTTCATAGTCAGAGCCACAGCTTCAATCGTGTCCGGGGATGTTAACCCTGGAGAACTCATGAAACTCAATTATGAGAAGGCACATACCAAGCTAAAGACCCTCCATGGAGTTGGAAACAAAGTTGCGGACTGTGTCTGCCTCTTCTCACTTGGATTTCTAGAGGCGTTCCCAATCGATGTGTGGATTGAGAGAGTGATCCAAAAGCACTATGACATGTTTACATCATCAGGCAATTCATACACAAGGAAGTCAAGGGCGGCTAGAGAGTACTTTGGGAGATATGCAGGATATGCTCAGGAATATCTCTATAATTACGCTAGGTCAAAGGATATCAAAGCAGCAAGATAAGCGTTTAGAAATTCTGACGCCTAGTACGCTTGCGTGCATACCATGAGTGGTCTGTGATTCCTTTAGAATTCTCCCAACTTCGGGTTTCATAGAATTGGACGGGATGAAGTATATAGATACAGAGAGAATCAAAGGTGGTTCTAAGAACCACAGGACAAAGCCCCCTATCCTGCATCGTCTTACATTTTGGAGGCTCATACTCTTTGCCCTTGATGTGGTCGATTTGGTAACTAGCAAGACTCTGAATAAAGTCAGGTGCAGCCCTGAAGATCTTCATCATCTCATCCTTTCCCATTCCTATTTTGAAAAAGAACGCCGCCATTGCGAATCTTCCAAAATGCGGCACGTTCTTCTGGTTGATTGAGTCTTGATGTAATTGCGTGATGCAGGGTGGAAACGCAGACACAGACTCTTCTGTGTACTCCGTTGGTTCGCGCTCCTTTCTCCTCGTTTCCATCTCGCTTTCAAAACGCTGGACAGCTTCTGTGAGTCGTCTTGGCAGTGTAGGAACTCGAATTTCACTCTGAATGACAAGCTTCTTGAATTTTCCAGACATTAGTCTATGGAGTTCGGATTTACGGACTGGAACCCAACCAGCATCGAGATGACGGTTGATTAGCTTCCATCGCATACTTCTGAAGCTAGGAGCAACCTCAAGGAAGTCCTCGAATCTTATTCGGTATTCAAAGCTCCTAAGCGAGAGAGGAAGTCTTGATCTTTCAATGGTTGTTCCAGTAGACTCTATCTGCCATCCAAGGGAATCGGTACATAGAGACCGTACAACTCTGTCTCTCTCAGTGGACAGGTGTTTGTTTACAGCTTTTGATTCAGCCTCAGCTTGGATACTCCGCAAACCAGGACGGTTCAAATTGAGGCATACCTTTTCAACAATCAGACGGGCTGCCTGATATACAAGTAGAGCTTCATCACGGTCAATCTCAGGCACCTTGATTTCTGATTGCGTGATCGCTGCATAGACTCGTTCTTCGGCCTCTTCAACTAAATCGTTATTGCTAGGTTCTTTTAGAATGGTGATTAGAGAGCCTATATCATTAGCCATTCTCTGAACGGCGGACCTGGCTTCCACTGAAAAGGGGTACTTTAGAAGCTCAATTGAAACACCCAAATTTCTCTTGCCTCTCACAAGTATTCAGTCAGACTCGCCAAATAAACTGTCCTCATCAGTCACGGGAGTGTAGACTACCGAAAGTCGGTCTATAGTTGCCGGTCTCTTTAGTATAGAACTTCCTTCCACATGAAACACACTGAAACATCTGAACCCCTCTTAATCATCCCCACCGGTCGAAATTGCGATGGACATGATGACTATAGCATCGTTGATACTCTATTCTATGCCTCATAAGATCATGGGGAGCGCTGAAGTTTCATCTTCATCGAAGGATCTCAATGAATCCAACCTAACCCTATTCTCTCAAACCTACAGCAATGACCCTGGCTTCATCGAGCATTCTGTGTTCAACCGATGAGAACCCTGCGGCGAGAAGGATTCTCTCAATGTCATCAACAGAGTGTTTGCACATGTGAGGATAGCGCCTGCGGGCCTTCTCCTCAGTCATTCCCCTGCTTGTCATCGTCCTAACAAATGCCTCCTTGTCCCCTGACACAAAGTCAAGGATAGCATATCTTCCGCCCCCACGGATAGTTACTGCAATCTGATCCACGAACTTGGATGGGTCTGCCACTTCATGGAGCATATAACCAGAGAATCCAAGGTCTATGCTATCAGGATCGATATCAAATGGTTCATTGTCAAAGTTAGTCCTATGGAGCAGTATCTTCCCTTTGGAGATTGCTTCGCCAAGTATCTTTGCCGCAGCTTCTAGCATGTACTTACTGGCATCATATCCGTGAATCTCATGAGCTTCGAACCTCTCTGCGGCGTCCTTGAGAAACACACCAGGACCACAACCAAAATCTGCAACCACAGCTCGACTCTCAGTTCCAACAAGGTCCATAAACTGGCTCCAAAAATCAGGACCATATCGCGCCTCGTAGGAGTCAATCATTCTAGGAATGCGTTCAGGGTCCTTCCAGTCATTGGTATGACTACGTGCCATTCTAGTGACGACCTAAGACGTAATCAGATCGCATCAACAGTTTCATGAATTCACCAAGGCTTTGGCGTAGAATCTCCGGGTCGCTGTACAGCTTCTTGAGGGCAACCTTCCTGTCGTCTAGAGATGGTTTAGAACCCTGATTCACTTGTTTATAGGCAGCATTTGGTCGCTCGACCCATCGGCAGATTTCTTGATTCTCATTACTCATGAAGAGCACCACAGGAGTCTTTCTCTTTCCGTTGACCTTGTATTGCTCGTGGAGTTTGGCGTTCTTATCACTGTCCAGAATACGTAGTTTCAGTTTTGGTGAGAGTGATGTCATGCGGGCAAGTACGGGAACATTTCCTGCAGAGTCATCACAGCGATCAGTGCCAATGACAAGGATTCGAATCTCATTCTGAATACTGCTCAGGGTGTCCTGCTCGGACTCGTTGAGCATTAGGTCACTATAGCGGGCTTTCATCAGTTCGACGTTCTCCCGAGCATTCTTCAGAAATGTGTCATAGTTCACAGCACTGTCCCAATCTGCAGTCTCACACATATTTCATCAACTCAATGTTCTCGAAGAATTCTGCTGGACATGCCAGCACATTCAACTTGTCTATTTTGAATAAAAGGATTACCAGACATGCAAAGTTGTACGTCATGTGGAGGCAAGACTATATCATGTTTTAGCTAAGGAAACGCATGGTTGAAGCGACAGTTAGAGCCTTAATGGACGATCTTAGGAGTAGAATGGACTCAGAGAAAGGCCGGATGGTAGCCAGCTACATGAAGACATCTTGTCTTCAATTCCTTGGGGTTTCTGTGACAGAAGCGAGGAATGTGACACGGAGTCACATCAAGGGACTAGAAGTCAATGAGTTGCCTCTGTTGATAGAGCTGCTATGGATACATCCGGTCTTTGACTTTAAACTCGCAGCAATTGAGTCCCTGGAAAAATATAGCGCAAAAGGCGACATCAAGTCCGCGTTCACCATGATCGACAGAATGATTGACGATATCGATACTTGGTCCGTCTTAGATCCACTGTGTATCGTCTGTTTAGCAAACGTGATAATCAGAGATGCAGCATATGAGAAGAAGATTGCTCGCTGGCGGAAGAGCAGCAATTTCTGGAGGCGTAGAGCCACAGTATTGCCATATGTTCATCTGGCAAAAAAACGCATTTACCGTGAAGGGTATGCAGAGAGAGCTCTGGCTGCCATTATACCACATCTATCAGATGATGAGTTCTTTGTGGCAAAGGCTGTGGGATGGGTCCTAAGAGAGTTTAGCAAGAGAGAACCAGATCTCGTTCGAAGATTCATCGAAGAGAATAGGGCTGAGATGACCAAACTTTCAATAAGAGAAGGCAGTAAGAAGCTTTGATAGGCCTCTCGGAGACTCCGAGTAGATGATATAAGGCAAGGGCTTGGAGGGATAACAGCATGACAGCTAAAATGATGGCATATTGCGGGATTGTCTGTACAGAATGCAATGCATTCCTTGCGACAATGACTGATGACAATGACCTGCGAAAGAAGGTGGCGAACGAGTGGACCTCACCAGATTGGCCGGTGGAGTCTGCAGATATCAATTGCCAGGGATGCAAGTCGACTGGTGGTGTCCATTTTAAGTTCTGTTCGACCTGTGGAGTTAGAGCATGTGGAAGTCAACGGGACATAGAAACATGTGCGCATTGTGAAGACTATGGGTGTGACACACTCGAGGAATTCCTCAAAATGACCGGAGAATCATTCAGGGAGAAACTCGAGGGAATTAGAACCAGTCTCTAGGCAGGTCTCAAATTACATTAGTTTCGGTTTCCTGTTGGGTTTATCTAACATAGTTATTCACTGTACATGGGAGCACTGAGAATGAAGAGAGCAGGTGTTGCCGACCTCAAACTCCATCCAGGTAAGGCGCCTCATTGGCTGGTCAAAAGAATGATGCCTATGGCCAGTGCACTCTGTGAGTTCATAGTGGATGAGTTTGGTACGCTTGAGCTTTTGAGGCGACTCTCAGACCCAGTGTACTTTCAAGCGCTCTCCAATGTCCTGGGATATGATTGGGACAGTTCTGGGTCGACAACCGTGACATGCGGAGTACTGAAGTCAGTTCTGAGTTGGGAGAAGCATAGTATGGTAGGGATTGGAGGCAAAGGTCTTGCATCAAGAAAGGTTCCAGATCAGCTGAGGGCGCTAGAGGACTTCGGGTTGGACGGATATGGGCTCTCAGAGATAAGCAAGGCTGTTGCAAAAGTCGATAATGCTGCAGTACAGGATGGATATCAGTTGTACCAGCATGTCTTCTTTGTGGACCCTCAGGAGAACTGGACGGTGGTGCAGCAAGGCATGGATAGCAGCTCCAACGACGCACGCAGATACCATTGGATTTCCGAAGAGGTGGACAGCTTCATTGACGAACCTCACACAGGAATAATCTCGGGACAGGTAAAGAAGACTACTCTAGACCTAACCTCCAGGTATTCAGAGGATTGTCGGAAGACTACGTTAGATATCGTAAGAGAAAACCCACGGAAGGTAAAGAAGCTCTTCGAGGATGTGAAGGCTTATGGTGAAAGCACTCTCATCCCATGGATTGATGGAAACGGTCCAGAGGTCTCGGTACCATCTTACAAAGTAATCCCAAACAGAATGGACTGGAATGCTGTTCGTAAAGCCTATGAAGTACAGCCCACAGGCTACGAGGACATGCTCTTCATAGATGGAATGGGTCCTGCCACGGTGAGGGGACTATCTCTTATCTCAGAGATGATCTATGGTTCAGCACCGTCGTGGTCAGACCCAGTTCGCATGACCTTTGCCTTTGGTGGTAAAGATGGGGTGCCTTATCCGGTCCCACGTCAAGACTATGATGAGGCAATCAGGTTCATGGAGCAGGCTCTGAATGATGCGAAACTGGGTAGGAGAGATCGAGTTGTCGCTCTTAGGAGGTTGAGGAAATATGCTCCTCCAGTCCTCCGTGCATCATTACAGTGTAGTTGAAGAAGAAGGCACCAACCGAAGCATAGATTTTGCCGACTTGCACAGCCAAACCCATGATAGAGGTTGTTCCCTATAACGAGCTGGTGACTTGTGTCAAGACTGGCTCAGACATGAATGGCAGTGTTGTGATGTGGACGTACGCCTATCTGATCGGAGATACTCTCTTGGACGCTGGTTGCCCAAACGCAGCCAAGGAAATAGAGGAATTTGCAGCCAACAATCCAATTCGACGCATTTTTGTATCACATACTCATGAGGACCATCTCGGTGGGTGTGCAGTCCTCACCCCGAAAGCCGATATCTACGCAACACCCCTTGTTGCTGAGGCCTTGAGGAGCCCTGAATCGCTCCCTGACTTCTTTGTGAAGGTATGGGGTCAACCAGAGCCAGTTCCTGAGGTTCTTCCAATGCCTGAGAAATTCGAGATTGGCGAATTGTCACTTGAACTACTGTCACTGCCTGGTCACACAGATCACATGGTAGGATTCTACGAAAAGAAAAGAGGTTGGCTGTTCTCTGCGGATGCTGTCCCACTGCCATCAGAAAAGCAACTGGCAATGCCTGATGAGAACGTGACAGAAATGATAGCCACTATGGAGGAGATTCAGAATCTCGAGCTCAACATTCTCTTTGATGGTCATAGGGGACCTGTAGAAGCTCCTAAGGAGTACATTCAGAAACGAATTGACTACCTAAAGAATTTGCAGTCCTCCATCAAGGAACTGCATAGCCAAGGGCAAACAATACCTGAGATACAGAAAAATCTAGGAATAGAAGGTCCTTGGTATATGGACATGACTGAGGGTCGATTCATAATAGACCACCTGATCAGATCTCTTATTTTTGACGAAGTTTCCCCAAGCTGATAAGTAATAAAGGTATGATTCGACTAATACGCGATAGAGAGCTGAATAAGAGATGCTTATGGGATTTGTAATAATTGCAGTCATTGTCTTTGTGGCAGCCGCCATCCCACTCATTTTCCCAAGCATCTATGCTGACACCATCGGTCATTTCTTGGGAGCCAGGCCTGACGATTATGAGGGCTGGACATACTACGGCCAGCTTCTGACTCGATTGAAGGACTATGACTTTGCCCTATATGCCTTGAATAGGGCAGTAGCGATTCGGCCTGACTATTCAAAGGCATGGGAAAAGATGGGAGATCTCTTCATGCGGATGGATGAACCAGAAAATGCCAATCAAGCATACAGAATGGCAGAAGAAGAATAGTCCATTATCATTCGTCTTTTGGCATCCTTCTTCTCGCATAGAGCTCTTTGTCATTCATCTCTCGACCAGTCACGTCTTCACGGCCAACAGCCCTTAACCTGACAATAGCATGAGGATATGGGTCAAGAAACTCCTCCTCCACTCCACGCCGTATGGAAGGGTGAATATCATTTAGCCTGTTATAGATGGTCACTTTCTCTTCCTCTGAGGTGAACCTTGGGTCAACCACCACTGCCACATGGAACGAAGCACCTGCATCCCAAAGATGTTGAGCAGCGACAAAGGGAAGATCGAGGAACTCGGGGTAGCAACCAGTTTTGTTCATAAATGGATCGGGCAGCCCGCCACGAATCGAGAGGCGCACATGTCCAACAGTATCTGCATCCCGTGAGGCATATTGAGCCAGCCTCGATGCCAAATTCTCTTCTGTTCCTATCACTACTCCATTGGTTTCAATAACAAACAAGTCGAACAAATCTGCATCTTGGTGAACAAGCTCTAGGATATTACATATATGCTCCGGACAGAGTGTGGGTTCGGCCCCGCTTACTCGGGCACGTCTCAAGTTCTGAACCTTCATTATTTCTCTGAGCTTTGAATAGACCTGAGAAGGGGAATAGAAGGCCCCGTGACTCTCTGGCCAGTCCCGACTCCAGTCCACCCAGCAGAATATGCATCTATAATTGCACCCTACAGAGTAGGCAGTGGCAATACCACCGTAGACTCCCACTGCATAGAATCTCGTATACTTCCGTAAATGAATCCCATCTACTATTTTGCAGACAATCTTTCTCGTTGACTCTGTGAGCTTCACTGGATCCATTGGGAATGGTGGTTCAAGTTCACCATCAGGTCCGAGCTTGGCAAAGCGAATGGTCCTTTCATCATGACGTTTCATGATAATAGACTCCAACGACCAAGTTTCAGTTTCTTTGCGGAGCGGTATTCGCCTGTCATCGTTACCTGGGCCTTCTCCTGCGTTCATCAAATCTATCCGAGAATGATCGACTCGCCTTCTCGCGTTCGCGTTCAGCTCTAATTGCTTTCTTCTGACGAGAGCAGTTTATTCTTGCAGCGCGACCAAGCTCAGTAACACGTGTTGCTTCCTTGTCCTCTCCTTGTTTCTTGTAGAGCTTGCGTGCCTGTTCCCAAGCCTCCGACGCAGCACAAAAGTCATCTAGACGCGCAGATGTTGTTGCCTTTGCATCAAAGACCTGTGGGTCGTCCTTGACTATTCTCGTGAGCTGATCCCAAGTATTGCGGGCTTCTGCCCAATCTTCCAAGTCCATCAAGACAAAGCCGAGATTTCGAAGTGCGGAGGTATGTTTCTTATTCCGCACTAGAGCTCTTCTAAAATGGGCGGCCGCATCATTCAGTCTACCTGCCTTGAACTCTACCATGCCCATTGTATTCTCGACAGAAGCATCACTGGGATCAATCTGCGAGGCCTTCTGTAGAGCCTTCATTGCAGACTTATGCTTGCCATATCTGAGATTCACGTCAGCAAGAACACGCCAGGTTTCTATATCACCTGGAGCAAGTTTGGTGGCCTTCTCGGCTGACTTCACTGCCTCTTTCCACCGCTCAATCATCGAGAGCCCTATTGCACGGTGCACCAGCGCCGTGACCTTCTCGGAATCAAGTGAGAGAGCATTATCATAGTTCATGACTGCACCATGAAAGTTGCCTTCCTCTAGCTCGATATCACCCATGCGAATCCAAATCGCCGGGACATCAGTGACCACTTGGCTGATCTTCTCATAGCATGCCAATTCTTCTTTGGTTCGCCCAAGCGCTCGTAAGGCCTTGGCTTTGTCCACAAGGGCTTCCATATTACCTGGTGACAGACGCAGCGCTTTGTCAAAGGACTCCAATGCACTGCCTGCTTTATCATGCCCTAATGCCATGAGTACGCGTCCACGATTCGTGTATGCCTCTGCAAGATTCGGGTCCAGACGTATTGCCCTGTCTAAGCAGCGTAATGCTGCGCCGAACTCTGTCTTGTTGGCTAATAGAACTCCCCTTACATTCCATGCGGATGCATCATCTGGATTCTCCTCAAGATGTTTCTTTACTGCTTTAAGGGTATCATCCACAGATGGCATCCTAATCGAGATGATATCGGTTGAATAGAAGAAAAAGGTTGACCGCTTGGACTCCTATGCCGTCACATATAGATGTGGGTTGACCATTGGCAGATGCACACGGCGGAATAGTTATGATTAAGGAAATTGATGCAGCAATCTTCGACTTAGGCGGAACTCTCTACAGGACGGAGAGAGACCTTGGAGATGTCCATAGAAGGGTCCTTACTGAGGTGGGTCTTGCCGGCCTTGCCGGTATTCCTGACTACGAGCTTGAAGGGGCACAGTCACGGGGTCCAGATGTCTGGCTCGATGAATATATGCTGAAGAAACAAGCCGACCTGCACTGGGAACCATCAAGAGAGGACTGGGTAGAGTATGATAAACGGCTCTTGAAAAGCCTTGGTGCAGAAGGAGATATTGAGAGATTGGCCAATGAGTATCAGGCATTGTGGGACGAATGGCTTAGAGTTGACCGATACATACCACTCGATGGTTGCAGAGAAACACTTGTGGAACTTAAGAATAGGGGGTACAAACTTGGCATCGCATCAAACCGCTTTGGAGATCCCAGATCGTTCCTCAGGCGTGATGGGAATCTGTCACTCTTCGAATCTGTCGAGTATACCAACGTTCCCGGGTACAAGAAACCGTCTCCGTACATGCTTCTCAAGGTGGCTGACGACCTTGGAGTCAATCCCAGAAGATGTGTCTATGTCGGTAACTATGTGAAGTATGATGTCGAGGCTGCGATCCGTGGCGAGATGAAACCAATTCTAATCGTAGGATGTAATCCTCAAGAAAGAGAAGTCGCACCTACTGACACTGCAATTATTGAACACCTGCCAGAATTGCTGGAACTCCTACCATAATCCTAATGAAAGCAAAACCACATACGGAGGGCAATGAATCTCAAACTTTGTGCAGCATTATTGTCAATCACATTGTTGGTCTCAGTGTTGAGTATGTCCCCTGTTTCAGCCCAGAGTAATCACAGTCTTGAGTGGGGAGTAGAGATAGGTGAGGAGATAACGTATGTTCTGCAGAGGAAGTTACTGGATGAAACATTCGGGTCTTATCTCACTGAATTCATGCCATTCATCTCTGAGGTAGATGAGGGCCAAAAGATCACTGCACGAGTTTCACACCTCGACCCAATCCCATCCCTAATTAATGAGTCAAGCCAAATGCCAGGTTCGAATTGTACGTTGATTCGCCAGAACGACTCAGAAGTCATCATGGAGAATATGTTCATGGTTGTCGTACCCATTGGTGACTGGAACATCTCAAGCCTGCTGGGTGGGTTTGCATTCTTTGGAGGAAACTACACCTCAGAGGATTCTAGCAATTTCACAGATTTTGAGGATATTGAATTGGTGGACACAGCTGAGAGGTGGGGCACGATAATAGACACCTCATTCGTCTTTGCTATATTCACTATCACAATCTATATGGAGATGCTCTATGAGAAGGTCAACGGCACATTGACAAACATGCGAATGCGGGTCAACTTTGGCGGGAATGACCTGATTGACCTTGTTTTCACGCAATGGTATCCAGGGATGGTACTCATACTGCCTCCGGAGCTGCAATTACTGACTATTGGGTTAATATCAACTGCAGTGGTGATTGTAATAGCTGTGTTATTCTTCTACAGGAGGCGACGGATGAAACGGGAGTTGTCCACAATGTCTCAAGATGGATACGTTCATTTGGAGGACAGCTCTGGCTAGTGAACAAGCTCATACTGCGCCCTGCTCAGGAGAAATTTGTCACATCACTGATACCGGTTGCCCAGCAGCTTGGAGAGTGAATCGATGAAATCAAAGAAGAATGAGATGCGTCAAATCGAATGCACAAAGGCATTGTGTGAAGTCACTGTTCAAGTCGGCGAGAGGTTCTACTATGAGTTTCATCGACACGCCTCTGTGGGTGAGGATGCCGAGTTCGAGATTGACGATGACACTGTCATTTATCTCGAAGATACCGAAACCGAGTATCTCCATCCCGAGAATATGAAGAAGCCTGGATGGACCGGGGGCGATGCTGAGAGAGGAAAGTGGATATTCAGAGCACTACGGCCTGGGAAGGCGACGCTTACAATCCGCATTATGTTCAGGTTTGAAGTCGAGGAGGAAAGGACTATCGACTTTACTGTGGTTTTCTAATCAGCAGTCTTCTTTGCCCAAACATAGGTGTAGCCAGCGGCGTAGTCCAACCTCTCCCGTTTTGCATAGGACTGCTGCAAGGCCTTGAGGCCCTCTTGATATTCACTCTCTGATATCTTGTGTAGCATCGAGTAGCCTTTCCGTGAAACTGTGTCCAAATACTCTTCACTAAGAATTACTGGAGCGAATTTGTAGGAGCGGGACCAGGTTTCAGCAAATGAGT
>JBHLQK010000001.1:0-46868 GCA_048884925.1 Candidatus Thorarchaeota archaeon | reverse complement strand
CGTATTTGTGTAAACAGGTTCCGATATCGTTTCCTCTGCGATGGTCGAATTCCCCATCTCTCAAGGATGAATCTATTAGCAAGACTATTGCTAGAGATTAAGATGGATTTCTGCTGCTTCTTCAACTTCTCTACGGTTTCTAAGAGAATACTCCTGAAGCAGGACGGAATAGTCGCTAAAATGGAAGGGGTAGTTTTGGGGTCGAACAGCAGAGGTCGAGTATTATCACCTGAAGCGCGCACGTCAATTCAGGATTCTATGGCGATTGAATCCTTAAGAGGTCCTATAATGTATCATGGTACATCAAACATGCTACTTCATTGGATTAATATCTCAGACTGGTAGAGGTCCACATAGTGAGGACTGCTTGGGTTGAAACATAGAGCTGAGATCCATGTAACCGGTATTGTCCAGGGTGTTGGATTCAGGCCCTTTGTTTATCGAGTTGCGAACAAGCTGTCATTGGTAGGTTATGTGCTCAATCTGGGAGATGCGGGTGTGGAAATAGTCGTCGAAGGAAATCGTACTAGAATTGAGGAATTGATTAGGCAGCTTCGTTCAAGTCCTCCGTCAATATCTCGTATTGAATCGGTCAGTGTTGAATGGCGGTCAACAACCGAATCTTTCGACTCATTTTCAATAAGAAGCTCATTGACAGAGATAAGCGACGAATCTGCACCTGAGATACCTCCAGATATTGCCATTTGTGATGATTGTGTTCGGGACCTGAAAAGTCCTGACTCACGATGGTATCAATATCCATTCACTTCATGTGCTGCCTGTGGCCCTAGATACTCGACCATCACCAGTCTTCCCTATGACCGTCCCAATACTACAATGGTAGACTTTCCGCTATGTAATGTTTGTAATACAGGTTATACAAGTCCCGTGGATCGGAGATATCATGCTCAGACAACAGCATGTGAAAGCTGTGGACCAAGATATCGATTATACGATGCGAATGGAGAGCTTTTCCAGGAAATTGATTGTATTTCCCATACTGTAGATCTACTAGAACAGAATGCTGTTCTAGCACTTCATGGTATAGGTGGAACGCATCTTGTTACAAAGACCTCTGACTGTAGGCCAATCAGGATTCTAAGAGAGAGAAAGAATAGATTTCAACGCCCCTTCGCTATCATGACTAAGAACACTGATGCAATATTTCGCTTCAGTGTTCCTACTGAAAACGAAATACAGCTTATGAAGACTTGGCGAAAGCCTATTGTCTTAGTCAAGAAACGTATTGATTCGACCATTCCTCAAGACTCGCTTGAGGAAATATCTCCAGGATTAGACACCTTGGGTGTTATGTTGCCGTATGCACCTCTTCATCATCTTTTATTCAATAAGCTCGACGAAGAAGCTTTGGTGATGACAAGTGCGAATCCTATAGGTGTGCCAATGTATATTGAGCCATCAGTGATTACTTCTGAGTTGAACGGAGTGGCAGACTACTTCTTGATGCACAATCGCCGGATTCATCAGAGATCAGATGATTCAGTGATCAAGTTTGTTGGTAGTGACAATCCCGTGTTCATTCGACGTGCCAGAGGTTATGTACCCGAACCTTTGACTGTCGACTATATTCATCCTTCACTGAAAATTATTGCAGTTGGACCCGAAGAGAAATCGACTGGTGCAGTTCTCAAGTCCAAGAAGATATACATGACTCAGCATATTGGTGACACAGACCGTGTTGAGTCCATGGACTTCCTAAGAGATGCGATTCATCATATGAGGTCATTGCTTGGCGTAACTGAGATTGATGGAATCACATGTGACTTACACCCAGAGTTTCTAAGCACAGAGTTTGCCGAAAAGCTCTCTTCCGAGATGAATATTCCATTGTTTCGTGTACAACACCACCATGCACACCTCGCAGGACTACTTGCGGACCATAATATGGACCTTGATACACGTATTGTTTGTATTACAACTGATGGGTATGGCTATTCTCCTAGTGGTGAAGGTTGGGGTGGTGATATTCTAGTTGGGAATGCGGCAGAATATATCAGAAAAGGTGGATTGCAGCCTAGTCCATTCCCTGGGGGAGATCTCTCTGCGAGATATGCTGCACGATCTCTAGTTGGGATCATAGGCAATAGACTTGAATCAGAGAGCTTCTTTCCAATCGTATCAGAACAGCCTATCGCATTAGGAACAAGTTTAGATCAGGAAACATTGTCAGTCCTTTTGCAATCAATGGCCCAACGCATCAATGTTCTTCGGAGTACTAGCGTTGGTAGGTTTCTTGATGCTGTCACAGTAGCATTGGGCATTTGTTCTGAAAATTCGTATGACGCGGAGTGTCCTATGAAACTCGAGGCTCATGCTATTGAATCCGAATTGAATATTGCTTCAACCTTTGTTTCAAGTAATGATATAATTGAGTTGAATCCAATAGATTCCATTAGTCAGATTTTAGAAATGAAAGGAAAGGGAAATTCAACTCATAAGATTGCATATGCTGCTCAGAGACATATTGGCCAAGCCCTTGCAGAAATGGCATGTAGAGTTGCTGATGACGAGGGCATTAATCACATAGGATTCTCAGGTGGTGTTGCTTTGAACCGGATTATCACTGGTGCAATTGTGGATATGATTCACTCAAAAGGAAAGAAACCTCTCATTCACAAGAATGTGCCGCCTGGTGATGGTGGCATATCAGCAGGACAGGTCGCTGTTGCGGCGGCTCGAATAGAATCTGAGTAGGCATTATCATTATCAGAGCAAGGACTTGATGGCTTCCATTCCAAGCTCAAGAGCCTGTAAATTGATAGTTTCGTACTTCTTTGGCAACGTTGTCCGTACAATTTCAATTGCTGTCTTCTCACGTATTGTTGTGATTCCGGTCCCTAGAATTCCACCTAGCATCACCATATTCAATGACATGGAACTCCCAGCCTTTTGGGCTAGGGCCATTGCATCTATCTCAAGAATACGAGTGGTGAACTTCCTTATACTACTGATAATTTCTTCATGTTCTGGATAATTGGCTTTTCCCATCGATACTGCCACAGGATACTGGATATGGGAGCTTAGTAATACGTACCCATGCTCTGCGATGGTCCGAATTTCCCTCAGAGTTTCAATTGGCTCAAAACCTACTAGTAAATTTGCAGTACCAGGATCAATTATTGGTCCCTTTGCACCATCTCCAATCCGAACAGTACAGATGACATGACCTCCACGTTGAGCCATTCCATGAATCTCACCAACACGAACATTTAATGAATCCGCAAGTGCAGCTCTTGCAAGAATTTCAGCAAGAGTAAGGACACCCTGGCCTCCAACACCAGTGATTGCAACATTTATTGTATTACTGATATTACGAGTCATTTCTATGCCTCCTCCTGCTTAATTGCACCTTGAGGGCAGACTGAAACGCAGGTGCCGCATAAATTACACAATGTTTCGTCAATCACTGCCTTTTCGGTTTCAGGATCAAGATACATCGCTGGACAGGACAGGCGGTTCAAGCAGCGTTTACATGCCGTACATGTTTCTTCATCCACATAATATTGCGAAGGATACTCACCGCTTTTTCGCCGTTCAGCAGCTGTAAGAAGAGCACATGGTTCTATTGACACCATCACTGCTGGTGCCTTGTTTTCTTTAACCCATGTCACCATTTTCCTGACTTCTGCAACAAGGGTTGCCATTGAATCGAATGGTTGAATGGTCTTGACATAATTTACACCCAGCCCCTTGCATATCTTTGCAATATCCAGAGGTGGAACCTTTTCTTGCATCCCAGTCAACCCAGTGCCAGGATGTGGTTGGTGCCCGGTCATTGCTGTAGTTCGATTATCAAGAACTACTAGACTAATGGGATGACTATTGTAGACTGCATTGGCAATCCCGGGCAGTCCGGAGGCAAAGAAAGTGCTGTCACCAATTGTGGCCACAACGTCCTGACCTGTGACACGGGCGATTCCACAGGCTGTGGTGATTGAGGATCCCATGTCAAACAGAATATCAGCAGTTTCAAGGGGTGGTGCTATACTAAGTGTGTAACATCCTATGTCTGAAGGATAGATTGCTTTTGCTCGTGTGGCAGTCCGAATAGCGTAGTAAGTCGCTCTGTGAGGACATCCAGCACAGAGAAGAGGCGGTCTCGGTGGTAATTCAGGGAGCTCCTCAGTCTTCCTGTCTATCTCTTCCCAATTAATACTTGTATTACGATTAATAATTCTAGATAAGGCGGTTATTACGATTCTTGGACTATACTCGAAAGCACGGGAAAAGTAACCCTGCTCTTTTCCAAGAATCTCTACAGATATCTTATTGATTTGAGCGATCCTTCTTGCATGGGTTTCCAAGAAGGGTTCTAACTCCTCAACAATCACGACCCTATTGTGACGTTTGAGGAATTCCTCGATTTTTCCTTCAGGTACTGGATGAGTCATGCCAAGTTTGAGAACTTCCGCTGAGAGTTCCATTGATACGAGTGCTTCAAGGACATAGTTGTATGATACACCACTAGTGATTATTCCAAGGTCCCCCTCATCGTGTGTGAAGTTAAGGGATGTTGACTCAGAAACTTCCATTGCTTTCTTCATGGCCTCAAGTAATATCGGATGACGTTCTCTCGCAACTGATGGGATTGGAACAAATCGAAATGGGTCCTTCTCGAACTCCACAGTGGCAGGACGTTCTCGAATCTCACCAAACTCTACCGGAGCTCTAGTATGGTTGACACGAGTGGTGGTCCTGAGTAGTACTGGAAGTTCTAGCTTCTCTGATATCTCGTAGGCCTCAATGAGCATCGACTTTGCCTCGGCAGGATCAGCTGGTTCAACCATTGGCATATTAGCCATAAGCGCATAGTATCTACTGTCATTCTCGTTCTGAGAGCTCCACATACTGGGATCATCTGCGACCACGATAACCATCCCACCACGTACACCTACATATGCAAGTGAAAAGAAAGGATCAGCTGCTACATTGAGACCTGGTCCTTTACAGACCATCATTGATCGTACGCCTGCAACCGCGGCAGCGCCAGCAACTTCTAAGGCGACTTTCTCATTGGCACTGAACTCGAAGTAGAAGTTTGGTATGTGGGGTGCCATGAATGTTAGATTGTTCCCAATCTCACTACTTGGTGTACCAGGATAGAGTGCAACAAGTCGTACCCCGGCCTCAAGAACACCTCGTGCAATAGCCTCATTGGCGAGAAGAAGAGATTTCTTTCCCACTTTGTCTTCTAGCAGTTCTTTGGGTTTGGTCAAGCACCTAGCCTCCGATCTCCTTAACTAACTGGGACGGGTCGTCCGGAGGTAATATGGTCTATCAACCTTGTGGTATTGGAAGTGTTCTCCAGATATATATTTGTAATACATGTACTACATTAGAACACGTGTTCTAGGAATATTAGCATATATTGGTGTACCCTATACCCAGATATTATGCACTGGCACCCCTTCATTTCCACTGGAAATGATAAAATGGAGAGATCCCCGGGCGGTGAAAATATGATATGATAAAATGGAGATGAATGCGGGCTACGCAAACCACTATTTATACTTGCCTTTTTCGAAACGTATCGATACTTTCAAAAGTTTCTAATGGAAACCAAGGGGTATGTGGGATACTAGAACACGTGTTCCAATGGTTGAGCTTCTCCTATCACCTCAAATATTCTAGCTCTCAATATGTCTGAGTATGATGCAAATAAGGAATCGAACAGAGATCTGTATTCAGCAGGTACCAATATTGCAGAGTCTGCCACTGCATATGCCCCTTCCGACGTATCAATGAGACCAGCCTTTTTTCTTTGCTTAATTCCGGTTTTCGTTTTCCAGGTATAGATATACCCATAGAGTTCCTTTGTGAATGAAACACGCCGCGCATTGGTTTCACGTGCACGTCTACAATCATAGATGTAAAGGAAGCTAGATGGCATGAGTATTAGAACACATGTTCGCATTTTCAGACTTAGTAATACAATAGTCGATTCTAAGATGGAAAGGTTAATCCAGATGAAGTGTTCCACGCGGAATACCCTCTCCAATCAGGTAGGAGCTCCCAGATGAACACTATCGGACTACGCAGTGAAGAGAAACCGTTCGAGTCAAGAGTACCTCTTGTACCCAAACATATTGCTGATCTTGTAGGTAAGCACAATATTCGATTTGTCGTGGAACCTAGTGATCAACGTTCCTACACCACTGATGACTTCACCAAAGTAGGTGCAGAGATTCAGCCCCTAAAAGGAAGTGAAGTTACTGTGGTTCTTGGAATCAAAGAGATGCCTGTCAATTTCTTCGAGAAAGATAAAGTGTACATATTTTTCAGTCATACAGTCAAGGGGCAAGAAAGTAACATGGACATGCTCCAACAAATCATTGATGTGGGTGCTACACTCATAGACTATGAGCGTGTAATTGATGAGAATGGGAGGCGTCTGATTTTCTTTGGTAACTGGGCAGGAATGGCCGGGATATCTGACACATTTAGGGTTCTAGGAAGACGGTTAGAGTTCAAGGGTATTACTCCAAATCCTTTTGCTGATTTGAAGCCTACTCTTGAATGCAAGGACCTTGCGGAGCTTAAGGAACAATTCAAACTCCTTGGAGAAAGAATAACAGAAGTAGGCTTGCCAGAAACCATGATTCCGTTTGTAGTCGGCTTTGCTGGATACGGAAACGTTTCACGCGGTGCACAAAAAATTTTTGATATCTTACCCTACGAAAAGGTGGAACCAAGTCAACTATTCAAGATATCCAGTCGAAAATCGAATATTCTATACAAATGTGTATTCAAGGAAGAACATATGGTCAAACCAAAAGAACAGGGGGTAGAATTTGACCTTCAAGACTACTATACATATGGTGCCACAAAGTATCAGGGAGTTTTTCACGATTATGTTCCATATATGGCAGTTGTTATGAACTGTATCTATTGGACTGAGAAGTATCCCCGCCTCATAACAATTGAATTCATTCGAAATCACTGGAAGGACAAGAATCGACGACTCGAGGTCATTGGTGATATATCCTGTGATGTCGATGGCGCAATTGAGTTCACAGTTAGAACAACTAATCCTGGAAGCCCTGCTTTTACTTACTTAGTAGAAGAGAATAGAGCAGAATCTGGTGTGGAAGGAGAGGGACCAGTAGTTATGGCTGTTGATAATCTTCCCACTGAACTACCACTAGAGTCTTCAACCTCGTTTAGCGAAACCCTTTTGGACTACATCCCTGCGCTGGCAAAGGCAGATTTCGCGGTTCCATTTGATAAGCTCGAACTACCCCCAGAGCTCAAAGATGCTGTGATTGTATACCAAGGAAACTTAACCAAAGAATACGAGTATCTGAAAGAATATCTATCACGAGAGGAGAACTAGCTATGAAGAAAGTCCTTTGTCTGGGAGCAGGCCTTGTGGCTCGTCCTTACGTCCAGTATATGAGCGATCATGGCTTTCATGTTGTGGTCGCTAGTAGAACCAAAAGCAAAGCTGAACTACTCATTGAAGGGTGCAAGAATGCTGAAGTTGTAACTTTCAACATAATGACAGATGACGATCTTCTTGATGAACTGACCTCGAAAGCTGATTTGGTTTGTTCTCTTCTACCCTATATTTACCATGTGAAAGCAGCCAGAGTTGCTATCAAGTATCAAAAACCATTCTGCACTACCTCCTATATCTCTGATGAGATGAAAGAATTGGATGCAGAAGCCAGAGCCGCAGGAATCCTCATTCTAAATGAATGTGGAGTAGACCCGGGCATTGATCACATGAGTGCTATGCAAATTATCGATCATATCCACAATCAAGGCGGGAAGATTGTCAGTTTGACATCCTTCACGGGAGGTCTTCCGGCTCCGGATGCCAATGATAATCCATTCGGATACAAGCTCTCATGGAGTCCACGAGGGGTTCTTCTTGCTGGTCGTAACGATGCTCAGTTTTTGCATGATGGGGAAATAATCAATATCCCAGGTCCTGAACTCTTTGATCATTACAAAATAATGGAAGTGCCTAGGATGGGAAAATTCGAGGGTTACCCCAATCGTGACAGTCTGCCTTTCATTGACTATTACGGTATCGAAGAAACCAAGACCATGCAAAGGGGTACTTTCAGAAACCTTGGCTGGTGTAGTACGCTCAAGAAAGTGGCGGACCTTGGTCTCCTATCCATTGAAGAACGAAGTTTCACTGGAATGACCTATGCTGAGATGATGAGTGAGCTGACCAAGGCGGATAGTTCTGAATCTCCAGTAGATGCTACCGCGAGGATGATCGGTCTCAAGAACGATGACCCCATAATCCAGCGTCTTGACTGGCTAGGTTTATTCGATAACCAAGAGATTCCTTCTAACGTCACAACATACCTCGATTCAGTATGCAATCTGTTTGAGCAGAAACTGAAGTATGCTCCTGGTGAACGTGACATGATTGTCATGCACCACGAGTTCATTGCGGAATATCAAGATCGAAAAGAGAAAATCACGTCTACAATGATTGACTACGGCATACCTAACGGTGATTCTTCCATGTCTAGAACGGTTGCTCTTCCCGTGGCAATCGCTAGTAGGATGATTCTTGAAGGGTCTATAGATTTGATTGGAGTGCATCGACCAGTGATGTCAGAGGTCTATGAGCCAATTCTAAAGGAATTAGAAGCGCTGGATATCAGATTAGAAGAACATACTGTCAAGCTATAGAAATCACTCAAAGAGAGCCATACTATTTACCAACATGCATCTGAATCGAAGCAAGAATATCTTCGGCTCTTTCAGTTTCTTTCTGAACCTCTGAAATTTCTGTCTTGAGTCTGTATGTATAGCCGGAACGATTGCCGTATCTTTCAAGATGCCCCTTATCATCATTCCACATTCTAGCCAGGTATGTAGATGCGGTACTCTTTGGCAAATCTTCATTGAATGTTGCTTCATATATCTCAGCAACGTCAAGTGAGGAGAATTTTCCATGTTTGAATGATGCATAAATTACTATGTGCATTTTTTCAAAGCTACTCATCGATTCGAAGTTAATTTCCTCAAACTCAACCTCGACATCTTCCTTTTCTTCTACAAACAAGATGCCCGTACTTGCTTCCAAGAAAACTCTAAACTTCTCAATCATTTCCTTTACACTACCACCCTCTACTTCAAAACTAGACTCCTCTCTTTTTGATTCATCAATCACTACAATTTTGAAATCAAAGGGTTCATCGGTCAAGGACAGAATTCTCTGGAATCTGGTCAATGCCTCATCAGGCTTGACATACTTACACTGGAATACCTCTCTCAGTCCTGGTCCCGAATTGTATGTGAATCGATAGACGTAATTTGTACGATCTTCAGACTTCAAGTATTCCACCAAGACCTTCGGGCATTCATACCCACTATAATATTCACAACGAACTACAGACTGCAACCAAATAAGTGTGAGTATGTGAATTAGCAATACTGAGATAACGGCAACATAATGCGCCTATACGTATTCAGAACACGTCCGTATTGATATCTGTGTGCTGGCAGCTTGTGCAGTCAATAAATGAGAAAAGAAGCGTTATGAGCTCTTATTTTTCAAAAAGGAGGGTATTGTTCAAACCATCTCCTATTCACTAGAATATGTGCTTTGTGAATGAGGTGATAGGCATTTCATATCTCTTCTTGTCCAGTTCCACTGGAAGTCAAGGGGTGGCTTCATTCACACACCTAAGGAGGGTTATGATTTCTTCTTGCACCGTTTAAGACCCTTTGAACACTCTTTCGCTAAAGCTGTTCACAAAAAGGGCGCCATTCACACATAATCACTGTGAAAACTTGTTAATGAAGTGAATGCGTTATCTTTAGTGAATGTCCTTAATTGGCATCAGATAGTCCAATGGATCCTCTCCAAGGACCAACTGAGTGAACGATTCATTTGTGTTCGAATTGGTCACCACTTCTAGCTTTCCTCGTGCTTCAACTGTTTCACCTGCGAAAACATGTTCTGTGAACCTCCCACGAAAGCTAATCAGATTCTGTAGTTCGGTCATATCGTCAGATTCTACAGTATAAATGCACGGAGTGAATATCGAATCAGAGTCATCCACAACGACACAGCTTACTGTTTGAATGCCTTCATCTCGAATCACCAGATCTTCATAATTGTAATCTATCTCTTCAGGAAGCTTGACTGCTCTGATGAAAAAGTCATATGACCTGAACAATCCTTGGAAGACTTTCTGGCTTTCAATCATCTGTAATAGTTTCATCCATTGTTCGTGTTTTTCCCATCTGAATTTCACATGGCGTTTTAATCGGTCGCCATGGTACTGTTCTATTTCTAGGAATGAATCCAATTTGGCCTTAAGTAAACTGTGAATCTTTCTTGCAGGTTTTGACCCGAAAACGACGAGGTCTATGTCAGACTTTTTACTTGGAAGTCCAACAAGTTGAGACCCTGTGATTCCAATGTCTGACCAATCCAAATCAGCCTTATCTACAAGGAGTTCAGCAAGACTGCAAGAAGCCCTCTGTAAATCTGTGACATGTGATCCCATATCGAGAAGCTGTCGCAGGCCGTCTGTTGGATTCAAAACAAATGAGATACGTTCTATCGGGACTGCTTGAAATTGTTGTCCACGTTTCTCATCGAACCAGAGATACTGTTGATATTTTGTGCGGAGGATCTCGTTTCGATCACTCAGGTTGTACACTTTTCTGAATTTAACACCCCTTTCTGACTGGCGGTCTCCCTCTTCATCTTGGATGTATCTTAGATATGCGATAATCCTGTTTTTGGGATGGATGACGCCTTTAACCTCGAATAAAAGACCATCATTGGTCATAATGAAATAACCTTCAATAGGTACAGTACTCAAAGAATTCATCAAGTTCTGAACACAAAGCCAACAATTAAAGAGACCTCCGTGTACAAACTGATTATGACAGCAACGATGGACATCAAATCAGATTTTGGCGTTTATGATATGGAACCAGAACTTGTGTATCTCGATTCAGCAAGTACTACCTTGGTTCCTAAGGTTGCTGTTGATGCAACACAGATTTTTCTCAATTCAACAGTATCATCCGCAAGAAGAGGTGCTTACAGACTGGCTGTGGATGCCAGCTCAATGACTGAAGACGTTCGCAAGTCTCTAGCAGACTTTATCAGCACTGAAAACTCACAGATTTCTTTCCAGAAATCCATCCCAACTGCAGTTGCATCTTTTGCATACGGGTTTGACTGGAAAGGGACTAATCGGAAGAAGATTGTAATTGCCCAGAGTGAAGAACATTCAATTCTTGTCACACTCCTAAGAGTTGCTCAGATACTTAATCTTGAAGTTGAAACAATCCCAATATCCCCAGATGGTATCTTGGACTTATCAGGTCTTGACCAAGCTATAGATGCTAAAACAGGAATTGTTGCGGTCAGTCATGTAACTGTAGGGGCTGGTGTGAGAAATCCACTTCAAGAAGTGGCCCAAATCTGCCAAGAGCACGAGGCTGTGTTCATAACTGATGCAACAAGATCTGTGGGGGTAACAGATGCTACTCTTTCATCCCTACAGGCCGACATAGCAATCTGTTCAGCTAATATCGGCTTGATGGCTCCTCCAGGTCTAGCACTTCAATGGATTCAAAAGAATCTCGGAGATATCCATCAGCCTGGTATACTCGGTGGTTCTGCAGTGGCTAATGTTGAACCTGAATCATTTGAGATTGCTCTTCAACCAGATAAATTCGAATCAGGTATCCTAAATCTTCCCGCAATAGCAGGTCTTGGCGCTTCACTTGATTATCTTCGAGAAATCAGAAATCAGGGCCAGCTCAAGCATATGGATGCACTCGCAGCCCACACGTTTGACACTCTAAACGATATAGAGGGAATCACTCTCTACGGTAATCCTACCAAGAAAAACACCATTTTTGGATTCAACATAGGAAACGGAAACGGAATCAACTGTCATGAGGTTGCCCTGTTCCTGGATGAGTCTAATATTGCGGTCAGAAGCGGTTTGGTATGTGCCCACCCATTAATCAAACCGTTCTCGGAGGAGGGACTTGTTCAGATATCACTACATGCATACAATACGATAGAGGACATTGATCGACTGGCTGAGTCACTTAGGATGATTATCAAGGAACTCCTATGATTGCCCATCAAGCTCTAACCAATTCCGAAGACAGGAGGATAGGTGACAAAATATTGTACGATTATTGCAAGAAGTATTCCACTCATCACTAGACCCTTACCACGTTTCGAGTTTATCTCTGTGAACCATAGAATTGCTCCCGCAAGGACGACAATCACTGCTGAAACTCCACCTATGAAAATCAGAAAGTCCCATATTTCCACAAAATACCCGGCTATCAGGCTGGCAAAGTCAGCCAACGGACTAAGTAGAACTGCTGGCATTGATTTCACACATTAAATATTCTCATTAATAGGGATTTAAGGTCCTCAGAGAACTGTGACTGATTTAGCTAGATTTCGAGGCTTGTCAGGATCATATCCCTTTCTTCGAGCCATGTAATAACTGAAGAGCTGGAGTGGCACAACATATGGCATAACCGAGAATTCTGATTCAATTCCTTTGGGAATAATGAACAAGTGGTCAGATAGTTCCTCCAATTCCTTGTCTCCCTTTTCAATAACTGATATTATTGAAGCCCCTCTTGCTTTCATTTCCATAATATTCCCAATAATTCGGTTTCGGGTTTCATCTCTTGGAGCAACAAAAATCACAGGGTATCCATCATGAACCAGTGCTATAGGTCCATGCTTCGACTGTCCAGCTGAATAGGCTTCAGCATGGTTGTAGGATATTTCCTTGAGTTTGAGTGCTCCTTCCTCCGCTGTAGCCTGAGAGATACCCCTTCCCAAGAATAGAAGACTTGGACTATTATAGAAGAAACCGGCAAGGCGTCTAGCCTGTTCTTCATTTCTCGAGATGACTTCTGAGATAATTTCTGGAAGTTCTTCAAGTTTTTCTCGTTTCTTCTTCAGGTCTTTTTGATTTGAGCTGCCAGTCAGTTCACCGAGCGCCAAGGCAATTTGGGCTAATGATGTAAGCTGAACCATGAACGTCTTAGTGGCTGCAACTCCAATCTCAGGACCTGCTTGGGTAATTATTGTGTGATCAGCGAAACGTGTTATTGAGCTTCCTACAACATTCGTGATGGCTATCACTTTGGTACGAAAGCCTTTAGCATATTTGACAGCCATTATAGTATCCGTTGTTTCGCCCGATTGAGTGATGGCTACAATACAGTCATTCTCAGACAGGGCATTGTATACAGTATCAGGAAATTCGCTGGCAAGCTCAAATCTAGGCAAAATCCCGCCTAGTGAAGCAAACATATGTCTTCCAGCTATAGCCGCATGACCAGATGTACCCATTGCTAGGAAGTAGACGTTCCTACTCTCATGAATCAATTGAGCAGCTTTCTGCAACACCTCTGGTCTCAAATGAAGAGTATTTCTAATTGCATCTGGTTGTTCATGTATTTCTTTCAACATGAAATGAGGGAATCCACCCTTCTGTGCTTGGTCTGCAGTCCAACTAATCTCAATGGTTTCTCTCTCCACAACAGTGTCATCCAAAAGCTTTCGAATTTCAACACCGTCAGTCGTAAGTGTTGCAACTTCACCATCAAGAAGCAGAATCATATCATTAGTCATTGGTAAGAACGCAGGGATATCTGATGACACATAGGTGGTGTCTTCTTTTCTTCCAAGCACCAAAGGGTTCCCATCTCGTGTACAGACAATCTTACCATATTCTTTTGTTGTCATGGCAACTATTGCATACGTACCTTCAATCTTCTTGGTAATCTCTGTGACAGCTTCGGTAAGATTCATGCCATCAGCCATGTAATCTTCAATCATATGAGGAATGACTTCTGTGTCAGTTTCAGAGCCAAACTTGTGTCCTTTCGCAGCAAGCTCTTTTCTAAGTTCGAGGAAGTTGTCAATTACGCCATTATGGACCACTGCAATCTTGTTGTTGCAGTCAAAGTGTGGATGTGAGTTGTACATTGATGGTATTCCATGAGTTGCCCATCGGGTATGTCCAATTCCAATAGAACCAGGCATCTCATCAAGATTGAGTTTCATATGGACCTCCTCAATCTTGCCCTTGTCTTTTTTCATGTACAACATATCGTTCGCGATAGTTGTTACGCCTACAGAGTCGTATCCTCGATATTCAAGACGTTTCAATGCCTGGTGTAGAAATGGGGCTACTTGACCACGTTTCTGAACGACACCAATTATACCACACATCTACAAGGTCCTCGTGCTCACTATGGATAAACAACAATCACTATCCACCAAAAAGGGTTGTGTAGATGACAATAAGCGGTCTAGCCTGTGAGTTCAATCTCTATATAGACAGAGTCAGGAATACGCACTCGCATTATTTGACGAATCGCACGCTCATCTGCATCAATATCGATCAGCCGTTTATGAACCCTCATTTCCCACTTGTCCCATGATTCAGATCCTTGCCCACATGGAGTCTTTCGTGTAGGAATGACCATTCTTCGGGTTGGCAACGGAATTGGACCAGACATACGGACTCCTGTCTTACGAGTTATTCGTCTAATTTGATTACAGACACCGTCCAAGTGTTCCGTACTCGTACTTGACAGTCGAATTCGTGCTTTCTGGGTCATTATAGGTTCAGCCTCGTCTACGAGGTGGATGACGCAACGGAATTTCATTCGGATAAAAAGGTTGTCTTGTGGAGTGACTTGGAACACGTGTTCCTGCAATCTAAGATAACAATGTCCATAAGTGTGAACCCGTCCAAACGAGATGAGTGTTGGATGTGAAGAGGCTCACAATTGTGAAACTGGGAGGATCTGTGATAACCCATAAAGGTTCGTCCCCACCCACGGTCAATCAAGAGAATCTACTTCGTATAGCCCAAGAACTGAAGGCCTCAAGAGAATCGCTTATAGTAATCCTAGGGGGTGGGGCATATGGACATCAAGCGGCTCATAAATATGGCTTTGGTACTCTTTCAACTCCAACTGACCAATTAGTCCGAGGAGTTCCTTCAATACGTCACAATATGTCTGTCCTCTCACTTGCTGTAGAAGAAGCCTTGAACGAAGCGGGGGTTCATGGAGTAGTATTATCACCTTTTCTTATGGTGAATCTGAATAACAAAAAGATTGTCAGCTTTCAAACATCAACCATCCAGCAGACAATTCAATCTGGTTTCACTGTTATCACACATGGAGACGTCTGTTTTGATGAATCCCTTGGTGCATCAATTCTCAGCGGTGATACAATCGCTGTCTATCTTGCAAAGGTAATGAATGCCGCTTCTCTCTACATTGGAACAGATGTGGACGGAATTTTTGAGGAAGATCCCAAAACCAATCCTAAGGCTGTTCATATTGAGATAATCGATACTTCAAACATTGATTCTGTTCTCAGCAAAGCAGGACCATCATCTGCTACCGATGTTACGGGCGGGATGGAAAAGAAGCTTGCAGATATCTTCACGTTAGCAAATCTTGACATCGATATAGCAATCTTCAATCTTGGGGTGCCCGGCCGACTTTCTGCATTGCTTTCAGGAAAAACTCCACCATGCACAATAATCCGCTTCTAAATTGAGTGTTTAATGTCCTGCTGTACTAGCCACAGAAACATACTCTGAGAAGTCATAAAGAAGGATGTTTTCCGGCATGATTACACTATCCTCAAGATACTCGGCCGCTGTCAACACACAGACAACCCGTCCTGACTTACATGTTCTGCATGCAATTTCATTCTGAAGATGGAGTAACGTATTTAGCTGCTGCTGATTTGGAAATACAACATACGAAACACCATTTGTGCAAAGGTCATAATAACCATGATTGCGGGAAACCGGACTCTGTTGCTTTCGTAGCTCTTTCTCCAGAGCATCAACAGCCGAATCCTTTAGTTTTCCCAGTTCGCCTGAGTTCACAATCCAGAGTCCTTCGTTCAAATCGATGAAATCAAAATCATTCCCAACACGAAGTGCCATCAGGACTTCATCAGCTAGAAGTTCTGTCAATGCACGTTTCCCCTCTTCAGCACTCATTGGAGTAGTTTTACCCTTGAGTGACTGTAGAGCCGTCGTTTCGATGAACTCTAGCAAGACATTCCATTCGATTCTACCATTGGATAAATCCACGAAATCCTGAATCAGCTGAAACCATAGTCGCATCTGTATAGCACGGTTAGTTGCAGTCCCAACGTCGTGCATGGCACCAATGAGCTTGATTCCTTGTTCTTCATCTCTATTCATATCATCGTCAGTTGTCAAGTCCACATTTGTTGATGTGCCCGTTGCTAAGCTCTCAATCATTGTATTCAGTGAACTTGGAAATGCTGAAACTATGCTAACTGCATCAAACTCGTTTGTTTCATCCATGACTTCTCTAAGCTTAGCTGCTGCAACACTTCCTCTGACAATCACAATCAGCTCGATTACATTATTTCCTAATTTGCCCATGTAATTCCTAATTTTAGCTAGAGTTGTTTTCATTGATGATGCTTTGAGATGCTGAGGGAGTATCAAAAGGGCTCTATCATCAAGAATTATATCAGGTCCTCCATCTAAATTACGTTCCCACGTGATATCAAGCAGTCCTAGCTTCTCGATAATATAGTCAGTAATTGCCGTTCTTACCGCATCAAGTCCTCTACCAGGCAGAGTAAATATGAAATCACCCGGCACAAGTGACAGTGCCTCTCTTTCAATCGTTCCCAAGGAAACCAAGTCTCGAATTACCTCACTTATGTCATCACTTTCTATCCTAGGATCGATTGATGTCAAAATCCCTTGGATTTCAGCTTGAGTTCCCATACTCCTAGTGGCAAGAAAGGCCACAATATGCGATCCTAGCTCTCCTAGCCTGTCATACATTGCTCCTACTGGCTTGGATGACTTATTACTTTCCGACCGAACAGCTACATCATATTCAAGAGAAACTTCTCGACTTTCTTCCAATTCAGCTTCAATCGCAGTCTTATCATGAGTTACAGCTTCAATTGGCATCTTTGAGATGGATGCTATCTCAAATGGCCAAGTGGCAATCTCGAACGGTTCCGTCCCGGGCAAAACAATTAGCGCTCTTCCACGTTTTAGTGTCTTCAAATAACGCTCTTGTTTTTCGTCAAGGGACATGAATTTCGCCCCGATTGGGCTATCATAGGGAAGACGGAAAGTAATCTTCGTAGCAGTGTTTGCCAAAATGTTTGAAGACACATTCGGTCGAGTTGATATTACGATAACACCTTGTCCAGTGGCTCTTTGGAGCATCACCATAGATTCTCCGGTTGTGACATCTGCAGCTGTGTGCCTAGTATAACTCTCAGGTACAAGATTACTAGCCTCCTCGAGTACCACTAGATGATGAAGCCCGAGTTTTATACCTCGGTTCAGTGCACAATCAAAGATACGTTTTGCAATGAGATTATAGAGTAAACGAGCTGCTTCCATTCCTCCTGTTCTAGCAACATACTGCAAATCCAGAATGACTCGTCTGTCCATAAGATTTGAAATCCTTATGGCTTCTTGACCACCACTCAGAATAGTCCCAAGCGGTTCTTGTGAAAGTATCTCCAGACGATTAAGGAGCGCATCCTTGGTCATAATACCAGTACGGTCTTTTCCTGCAAGTTCTGATACTGCATGAATAAGTGCTTGAATTGAATTGCCCCTGTCTGAAGTACGTGCGACCTCTGAAACCGCCTCACGAAGAAGCTTTTCCATGGCAGGTGAAAGCTCTGAAGATACCCCTCTTTCGTTAAGCAGTTCTTTCAGGATTTTAAAGGTTGAATGTGCATGCCTTTCGCCAGAATCAATCTCTGGGTCCATAAAATCAATTATGAACGATTGGTCCACCCCAGGCCTCAGCAGAAGAACCTCATCACATAGGTTCACCAATTCATGGTATTCAGATCCCTTTACATCAAATATCCACCATGGAACATTTGACTTTATACTCAGTTCGGCAATGAGATGCTTCACAAGAGTAGTCTTGCCTGTACCGGTGGCTCCCAACACTGCAATATGTTCTCGGAGCCATTCAGGTCTGAGACCAACATCATTCAGACGGCTGCCTCCAAAGACAGCCTTTCCGATTATGAGCTCGTTATTCACAATTTCTCTTGATGGTATGGAAAACGTAGGCACAGGCGGTGCAGCAATAACTGGTAACTGCTGAACTGGTGTATTCAAGAAAGCTACCAATCTACTGACATGAATTTTCCGTGATACAATGTGGCGTCTAAGAAGGAGTTTGTAGATCACACTCCTTCCAATATCTTTCTTTTTCAAGGTGAGATTGCCTTCTCCTCCCCATATTGAATGAACAATCCCAGATACACCTTCTTGAATGCTTGAGAGCTGACCACGACTGTCTGCTCTTATGGCAAGAGAAACTGAGGAATCAAACCAGCCGATATTTCCCTGTATCTCCTCATAATCACGCAGCAGCTTCTTTTTTTCTGATTGGTCTGCCAAGGAGTCTTCATTCTTCTTTTCCTTCTCGCGTATTGTTTTCCATTGGCCCTCCAATCTTCTCTGTTCACGTCCAGGCTTTGACTTTGAAAATACACATGTGAAACTCACATTGTATCCCTGGCGAAGCGAAGTAGAGATGAACGTCCCAATTTGAGAACTCTCCAGACTAGGCTCTACACGCGGTTCTCCAGTAATCAGTAATAATCCAGTATGCATTTCTTCAGACGATTGTTTTGAACCACCTTCCAAGTCAATTGAGAGAATCCCAGAAACAGCATCTCTCAAATTTTCCCCTGTTAGCTGATGGAGTTCCACGTTATTTAGAGAGGAAAGCAGAATAGCCTCAGTTCGGGTTGCTTCACGCCTAAGAGTGCCTCCTACCTCTTCCATATTCCTACCTGACCCAGTTATAAAAATCCGTAGAAACGCTTCACCACCAAATACACCCACTTCGTATGCCATACTGACTCTTTCACCCATTCCTGCACGAAGAGCAAGAAGGAATGCAGTTGCATACTCTGGTCGGTCGTTTCTAGCAACGAGCACTGATCCAGGAGCAGAGATGATTTCAAGACAGCATGTTGCAACTACATAATCTCCTATACGTATTGATACTAAGTCATCATCTAGGACAGCTTTCAACACCTCATCGGAAGTAAGCTTCCCCCGAGCCACGAGCCCGCTCATCAAGACCGGGTATATTGAAATTACTATTTCGATGATTAGCTTGGAAGGAATTGAAACTGGACCAATTAGTCCTAATAGTGGAAGTAGGTAGACTACTACAAAGTAAATCAACATGACAGCAATACCAAACAGCCACCCCAACTCAATCCATTTCCATAACCTCAGATTGTTCTTTCTGGGTGGTACTCTAAATCGGCCTCTCTCGCTCAATACATGGCTGGACATGCATCATCACCCGTTTGGAGTCAGAACTCTGTGAATGCCTCTAATGACACCACAGTCCACCCTTGATGATTTACAATTGCATATGAACTCCCCCAGAATCTGGCTATTCGATAGGAGATTAAAAACAAGAATGCAGACTCATGAGAGAACTCAGAATTGATTATGCATGACGTTTCTGTATAATCATTACAGAGAATAGTCCCAATGCTACATCATGAGGTGACTGTATTTGAAGCGAGTCTGCACCGGATTAGTCATAATGTTCATGGCACTGTTCTTCATATCTAGCACAACTACAGACTTTGCATCTGCTGAGGAAATTCCTGTCGTAATACGAGGAGAATTGATACCTATCACTGCAAGGCTCCTTCAGAACGGCACCTTTGGAGATCCGGTACTGAACCAGCCTCTTCTTTTCTATGATCAGACTCAGGATGCTTTCATAGGGTCTGCAATTACAGACTCTAACGGCTATGCAATGGTGCAATGGAATGTTTCGATTAATCATCCCTTAGGTATATCCTTACTAAATGTGACTTTCGAAGGTAATATCTCTCTTTCTTTATCCCCTTCTTATCAATGGTTATCTGTTATCGTTGTTTCTCGAACATCTATTGAGGTCCAAGTTGATGAGTACGCAATTCATCCAGATGATGAGATTACTCTAACAGCTAAGATTGTAGATGATCATAATGTTTCCATTGTTGGTGCTTCAATAGCTGTTTATAGTGATAGCACTCTTCTATCAGTTGGTTCAACTAATGCCAGCGGCTATGCAACTTTTATCATAAACTGTAATATTTCGTGGTGTACAATTGGTGAAAACACATTAAGAGTGACATTTGACCAAGACTTGGGACGCTTTCTTAACAGTTCAGCGAGTTTTATAGCAGTCAATGTTCATCGCATTACAACATCTCTTGAAATTCTGGGCTCCTACGACTCCGAAGTTCATTTGAATGATTCCTTCTCCATGCAGATTATAATTCAAGCCGAGGGTGAAAATCATTCTAATGCATCACTTCTCGTATTCATTGATGAAAGCCTGATAGATGCACCTGTGAGTGACGGAAATGGTCTAGTTAATCTGATTCTAGAAATTGACTCCCGGTATGTACTCGGGACGCACACTCTAAAGATAGACTATGCAGGATCCTTTCGCTATGCATCTTCATACCTTGAACTTGAGCTAGCCGTGATAAGTCCTGCATTAATTCATGTCGCGTTTCCTGATTCTGTTCAAACAGGAGTTGAAACGGAAGTACATGTAGTACTCCATGATCTCTTCCAGAGACCGATTCCAAATGCTGTCATTACAATACTCGATGAACTAACTCAAGAGTCACATTTAATCTCCTTTTCTCTTGGACAGACTACTGCCATCTCTCATATGACCTTCACTGGTTCTCTTGGACCCAGAAATCTGCGGATTATGGCTTCAGAGAACTCTTTTCTGACAAACACAACAAGAACAATCTTAGTGACAGTTTGGTGCAAACCACATCTTTTCATGCTTTATAAGAGCATACTTGGATATGCCTCGCCTTCCCAAGATGTGACATTCCAAATTCAGCTCAATGCAAGTGGAATTCAGATGCCAGACCGACTAATTGAATGGCAAATTGGAGATTATCTAGTGACTAGTTCGGTAACAAACAACAATGGTGTTGCAGAGGAAACATTCGGACTTCCATCAATGGAGGGCTCTTACTTATTGATCATAAGCTACAACGGCAGCATATTGGAATACGAGTTGCCAATATGTTTAGAATATGAAATTATTGTTAGCAGGATAATACCAGTGAGTGTGAAACTTGTTAGCTATTCCGTTTCTACAGCCATCCAAGAAATTGCAGTTCGATTGTCTATCATAGCATTAAATGGTACTCCCCTAGAAAGTGTGAAGCTACACTATGAATGGCTAAATTACAGAAGCTTTGCAATCAGTCAAGAGTTTGGCATTGTCGAATTGGGACTTCGCATTCCCCTAGCATCAGGTGTGTATAGCCTCTATTATGAAACAGAAGAATCCACATTCATACATTCTTCTACTGGGTATCACACTATCATCATCACCAAAACAGAAGCAATGGCCTCTCAAGGAGTGGGAATCCCGATTATTGTACTCAGCCTAGGAGTGTCAGTTTCTCTTGCTAGCGTACCAATCCTATTGAGAAGACGTTTGGTAGGATGACAATAGAATTTGGTGCTCCGGCCGGGATTTGAACCCGGGTCGAGGGATCGAGAGTCCCTCATGCTGGGCCGGACTACATACGGTTGCATCATGGTTTCATGAGGCATCTACCGGAGCTAGGGCGCACCAGTCCGGAGCGGTTGTGCTCATTCCAGACTGCAAATAAGGGTTTCCCCAATTCTTGGTTTAAAACCTGCCAATGTCACTAAATCATTATGGAAACAAACTCGTTAAGCTGCTCCAACTGTCTTCAAGGATCTGAAAAAGCCCAGCTACTACATCCTGTGCCCAACCTGTTGCCTGCAGTATAACAGCAATGACTATTGACACAGTAACCACAGCAATGCCAAGTAAGAGACTCTCTTCAACTAATGGGCCACCCTGTTCATCCCTTATCGGGTCATGCATGAATTTCCACCTGATTACCTGTCTATAGTATGGTATTTTAACTGCCCTCAAATTGAGTGAAAAGTCAGGCAAAAATCCAAGCTCCTGCAAATCACAACGGATATACCTGCGACCAAATTTCCCTTCCCAAATCATGGCCAGTTTCCACTGAAGTTTCTAATTTATGAGTCAAGAAATCAACTAATGCATTATAAGCTTGGAAATGATTCTCATGTCCAATTTCTCTTGCGTACGAGAGATACGCGCCATCAGGTGCCCATTTCAAATTCTGAGAGGAATGATAGTCGTAGACTGTATTAAGTCCAGTAAACCTCAGAACCCCTTCCGAAACAGTGCGCCGCACTTCAACAATCTCACTGACACGCCTAGTAGATTCTCCAGGTACCGGGCGCACCATTGTCACAATCAAGTCCATCATTGCCATACTTGATTTATCAATTCCATGTCCTGTGGTCCAACGAGAAACAAGACTAGCTGCAGAATAGCTATGACAAGTCTGCATCGCACGAAGTCCAGCGGCAATAGCTTGGAAAAGTGCTTGACTATGTTCCGCAGTTTGAATCTCACCAAGAATAAGATAATCCGGTGATCTATGGAGAGTCTTAACAATCTCTGCGGATTTGTCAAAGTGGCTTTCTATCTCATCAAAAGGATCGACCTTGAAGCGAACTTGATGATGATTCTTAAGATCTCTGCTTTCTACTGCATCTTCGATGTAGATTTTTCTCCAAGTTTTAGGACTATCCAAGTCAAGTGCATTCAACAAAGTAGTTTTACCGGTTCCAGGTCCTCCTGTTACCGTTATGTTGAACCTAAAACCCAATGCTAGAAGAAGTGCAGCTGCAGCTTCAGTTGTTAATGTATCATTGCATATTAAGTCGAGAATTGTAAATGGTTTCTTCCGAGCCCGTCGAATCTCCAAGTGCAAACCATCCGGACTGAGCGGTGGCAAGCTGGCTGAAATTCGTAGGTTCATATCAAATAGTTTCAAGTCAGTTTTGAGAGAAGGATTCTTCCTATCGAGATGAAGGTTACTCTCTGCCCGAAGGAGTGTTGTGAAACGAGGAACCTCATCCTGTCGAAGCTCGTATTCTGAAATGCATCTTCCTAACCTACAGTGGTCAAAATAGACGGGCTTTCTTGGACGGTCTACATATACCTCTTCCACATCATCATCTAGCAGAATTGGAAGAATTGGATCTAGAACAGTTGTTCTGTTTGCCACGAGTCTAGATATTCTTTCACGCGTCACTTCATTTATCTCGGGTAACGACCTCAAGATGTCCTTGCAAATACTGTCCGATATCTGCTGAAGTCGTTCAGAAATACTTGTCCTTATTCCTAGCTTTTTCTGAAGTTCACTCTCAATTGATTCACTTAGTTTCTGCAGCAATCCATACTCGAGCGAAGTTCTCACTAGTGGATACGACCTGTGAAAGATTTCATTACCACTCGCCATTGAGAAGTAAAGCGAAAGATACGGTCCAACCAAGTAGATATCTACAGGACACCAATTCTTATCCGGGAACTCTTCTTGATTGCCAATATAAACCGATTCCCACCCTTCTCCTTTCCATGGCGGTCTAGTTGGGGTGCAACCTGACAATCCTCCAAGATGAAGAAAGCTTCTGGAAGATTCCAAAATAATTACCTTCGCCTTTGTCCCCTTTCTTGGTTGTAAGGAGAGTTTCGAGCAATCTTGAGCAGCCAGTTCAGAACACTCCACGCACCTTGTGTCCGGACATCTAATCACTCTTAGCCTATCTTCCTGCATTTCCTAATCATCACCTTCAGGAGTATGATCGAAGCCAAATTTGTCACATTGCTTTTCTATGTTGGAGAAGCCAAAGCAATCACTTTCTTCATCATTCCAAAGTGATCTCGAATGCTGTATTCGGCGACTTCAGTAGCTTCTGAAGTGAGCTTCTGAGTAAGCACGGACCGTTTTCCATAATCATCTGCAATTAGACGGTCGCTTGCGTAAGCTGCAGAAACAGTGAATATGTATGGATTCCGTCCTCCTCTTCTAGAGGTCGGTATCATATCAAGAACCTCAAGGATTTTGTCTCTGAGAGCATTCTCATACATCTTCAGATTCCATCCACGAGCTGTCACCTTCTTGAGCACCTTTTCACTGTTCATCAACATAGACAGAACTCTTGGTACATAGTCTTCTGGACGACGAATCTCAGGAGCAACACCTGTTAGTGATTTGAGTTTCAGCGCTTCTCTTACAATAGCCCTGACGTTCACACGATGTCCACATTTTTCGAAGGTATTAGCTATCTCGTCCAAGGTTATTGGCGCTCCATCCTTGAACTCTCTCACAGCCATTAGAAGACATACAGCTACAAGCAGGATGTTATTGTTAATCTTCTCTGAAGACTCAGAGGATATTTTCTTGTAGAGATAGGCTGTGCGATCACGGACTTGTTCGTTTAACATAAGCAGCTTTGAAACATGATTGAGTGTTCTGAGAGCTCTATATTTTGCTTCGTTTCTGCCAATCCGTATTCGCATGCTGTAAATCATCTTAAGCCGCTTGAATTTCTTCTGAGACCGTGCTGTGAGAGTCTGACCATGTGCATCCTGAAAGTATCTATCCTTATGAAAGCCAATATAGCTCCCCAGTCCATCAACAATATGCATACGATTGCCAAGAGAAACGTATACGCTTGCTTCAGGTGCATTGTCAGATACCTTTTCACCCATTTGATAGGTAGGTGACACGTATTCTCTAGAAATCACCAAACCACATTCTACACATACTATATAGCCCTGGTTCGCTGTCAATAGACCTGAACAGTCAGGACAGGACCAAGACTCGTTTTGAATAGCCTCGAATGTTTCATCAATCAAAGACCACACCCAAACTAGACATAGGTCTGCAGTCCTAACTAGATTTCAGGAGGGTTTCAGTACGTTCTTCAGGGCATGTTGTTCTATAGAGCAGATTACTAATTCCTTGCAATGAGTACTAACGGTCTGGACTGAGAAAGAGATATCCGAAACTATTCTGGTCGAATATTGAAACACCCTTTCAAATAATGGCTATTAAGAATCTGTCGGAATCAAAGGTCTTTCTTTGAGCAGCAGTAGGATTACTAATATCAAGAGTCATTCTCAGTCCACCCACCGTACCAGTTACCTCAACTCCATCATCATCCCTTATTCGAAAAACCTTACCCTCTGCATAGAGTCTGGCACTGTCTCCTCGTGTGATTGGTTTAGTATCGATTATAACAGTGACTTTGTTACTTTGATTCATTGTAGCGCATAGGACCTCCGGAAGTTCCAATGAAATCCGAGCCCCCTCCTCCTTGGCATTTAGCTTGACAACTTTCAGCCTCTTTGTTTCAGTATCTTCAATAGATTCAACTGTAGCACTCTTTAGTCGGACTACCATAAATCAGGACACTCCTTCTCTTCGGCGCTTGGTTGGCAGTAAGTCTTGAATTAAAGTTGTCGTTCTATTCGTGTGCTGTTTTTTAGGCAACATACGAACCGAGTTTTGGTGGGTCATTTGAGCCAAAGGACACTAGTAGCTGTTATTGTCTGCACATGTATTGCACTTTGTCTGGTTACACCCGTTTCTGCTTTCTATTTTGAATTTCATTACTTCGAAACTGACAAGCTAGTGTATGAAGTAGGTGAAACAATAAACATGATGGCTAAGTTGATCGCGGACTTCGGCGAAGATGGATGGTGTTATGTATCATTTGCAGTAGTGACCGACCAAGGTCCTACATTTTCAAATAGCTATTTTATCTCATCCTCAAATGATGTGCGTTATTTCAATTCATCCTACACTATCATGCCAGAAGACACCTCGCCCGGACCAATTAGCTCACAGGCCTTTGTCATCTTCAATGTTGAAATCTACGATTCCTATTCACAGGGTGGGGGTGACACGATAGTCGTGAATATAACAAGAGGCCACCTCAGTGTCGTGCCATTATCACCATTGAATATTGAATTCAATACAAATACTACGATCGAGTTCAAAGTCGTAAGTATGCATAACCAATCTATTCCATACGGGAACCGCCCTGTGACAGTTACTCTCCTCAATTCTACACTTGACTCAATAATGCAATCAGATACGATTACATCCTCAAGCGGAAAAGTTCAGATGAACTGGACTGACACTACTGGGCCTCCAGGAGACTATACAGTTGTAGTAGAAGGTAATGGGACCGAAGATTTTCTTCCTTTTTCCGAATCCTTTCCCATCGAAGTAACAAGGGCTGCCTCAAATCTAACCGTTCTATCTTCACCATCTTCAGTTCATTGCCAGACTCCAGATGGCAGTCAAATAGAATCTGTAGACATACTGGTAGAGCAAACAACCTGGGGAGGCCAACCTATATCCGATAGCATAATTCAGTGGGAAACTTCCTTTTCTTCCGGTATAATGAACTTCCTCGGCATCGGACACTATGGCGTGTCAATTTCTTTCAATGTCGAACCAGGACTTTACAACGTGAACCTGACATCTGTTAATCCATTATATCGGAACGAAACTGAATTAGTCACAGTTGATGTGATGCCTTATGTTGTTCAGCTTTCATCAACGAATTTTTCTTGGTCAGCCATACGTGGCAGCAATAACACATTGAATATCAGTATCAATTCGACCCTCCTACAGAGCCAGGTGATTCCAATAGCAATCACAGACTCCATTGGTGAGATTGGAGCCAACACGTCGGTTATAGCAAACAGCCTAACGGAACTTAGCTTCCCAATTGCTGACAATACTTCACTGGGTCCTCATACAATAGCCATTGAAATAAGGGATAGCTCGTTCATTGCTCAAGGACCTCTTGAACTAGAAATTATTGTGTATGGGGCCATCAGCGTCACTGTAGGATTTGATTTGGTCTATTATGGAGAAACGGCTGAGATTGCTTTTAATGTAACAGATGATAGCGGACAAAGGGTCAGAACCGTTGATGTGAGAATCTACGCTGATGCAGCAGCTACCCCGTTCGTCACAATCAGCAATGTAAATATCACCTTCTCAATACAAGTCCTTTTCCCCCTCTCCATTCATCCAGGATTACACAGTCTGTATCTGTATGTAAGCAGCCCTTGGTGCGAAGAAACTAGCATTTCAAAACCTATAGTCATCTGGATGAGAACTAGCATAGTGATAATTGTTGGAAACCCAAATCCACCAAGTCCTATATCTTCGTTAGGAATCTCTTCAACAGGCTACGATTCTGATTTGATTTTCTCCAGGAGTTCATCCGGTTCAATCATAAGTCCTCCACCGATTTTGGTGAGTGAAACCACGTTTACGGAATCACCAACAACTCTTGATACTTCTCTGGAGAGTTGTCCCAGACTAAGTTCAGGTACTAGTAATCGTTCAACCGATTCAGCAAATTCTCTTACCTCAGAATCCGGAAATGGCCATACAGTTCTCAATCGCAACGATCTCAACGGGAGGTTACCCGAGTTTCTTGCAATCAATTCCTCTACAGACCTTGATGTACAGCCATATGATATGACGCCCCATTTCGCAGATTCCTCACCTGACACGACTACATCTGCAAGTATAGCACGTTCATTTTGAACCTTTGCCGATATTCTACGAACAAGCTTGTCATGAACAACAGGATCTACTGTTCGTCGATAGCCAAATTCGTCGTGTGTTGATCCAGTGACTAGTAGATTATGGCCATTACCGAATCTTGGCATCTGGACCCAACCACTATCATCGATTCCTCCAAAAGGAGGAATTCCCACTTTTGCATATCTTCTTCGAACCTTGAAATCTTCTAACGTGTCCACAACTACTTTCTCCCGAGAGTGTCCCACAACCTCGTCCGAAAGAAGGATTACGGGGTGTCTAAGTTTCTCAGACAGATGAAAGGCACGCAAGGTGAGCTCGAATGTTTCCTGTGCTGAGTTTGGGGACAATACTATACTTTCAACATCACCATGCGTACCCCACCTTGATTGCATAAAATCGCCTTGTGCAGCTTTTGTTGCCTGTCCCGTACTTGGTCCTGCACGTTGGACATTCACAATAACACATGGTGTTTCAGTCATGATGGCATATCCAATATTCTCTTGCATGAGACTGAAACCAGGACCCGATGTAGCAGTCATTGACAGAGCGCCTCCCCATGAGGCCCCAATCACTGCCGAGATTGCACCTATCTCATCCTCCATTTGGAGATACGTTCCTCCGACCCTTGGAAGATTCTCTGCCATTATTTCTGCAATCTCAGAAGCTGGAGTAATTGGATAGCCAGCAAAAAAACTGCAACCTGCTGCGATTGCAGCTTCTGCACATGCCTGATTCCCCTGCCAGAAATTGACTGATAAATCATTACCGGGCATGAAGTATAATCCTCAGGGCCGGCTTTTCCATAAGTCCTTGATAAGCATTGACTTGGAGCATTTCGGTTTGCCGATAGTCTTTTATCAAGCACCGTAAGGATGACCCCTTCAGCGGCCGTAGTCTAGCTTGGTTAGGACGGAGGCCTCCCAAGCCTCCAACCCGGGTTCGAATCGGCAGACGACTATCGGCTGTCGAGATAATCCCGGCGGCCGCACATTCTTTTCGTCAGACTTAAGGACAACTGGACCTAAATGAGTGTGGCGAGTGATGACTGCCATGACCCCAATGAGTCCAAAGTGACGATGATATGGATCTTGAGTAACGAGCTCGCCACTATTACTTTCGGTTAACCCCACTCTTCGTATACGTTTAATCGGACAATTCTCACAACTCTTTTAAGTTGCAAGATCGTTTCTATATTAGATTGGGATGACTCATGACGCATGACTATGTGGAAGACGAACTGAGTCGACAGAGTGTATTCAAATCGGAGCAATTGCTTTCCATCGATTATGTTCCTGAGACCCTTCCACATCGGGAGCCTGAGTTAAGAACACTTGCTCAAAGTTTCAAGACACTAATCGCCTCTCCAGGCCATACAAGTCAGAAGTTCATCATTGAAGGTCCAGTAGGAACTGGAAAAACAGCTGTGACTAAGCGTTTCGCGGATCAAATGGTAAAAGCAGCAACCCGACGGGGCATAAATCTGCACAATCTGCACATAAATTGCCGAGTGAACAAGAGCACCTATCTTGTGTATCTGCGGATGCTGAGGGAGTTTAAACCAAGATTTCCTCGGCGAGGTCACTCACCGGAAGAAATCCTCCAAATGGTTGTTGAGGTACTTGATGAAGAAGACAAGTATCTTCTACTAATACTTGACGAACTCGACTATTTCATTAAACAGAGAGGTGCCGACATTCTCTACGACTTGACCCGACTAATGGATGATCGATTGAATGCGCCTCAGCGTCTTTCCGTGATAGGAGTGGGAAGAAAGATACCTCTCGATGAGAGTATACTGGACCAAAGCACATTAAGTACACTTCAGCGAAACGTTCTCCGGTTTGACCAATACACCTCTGACGCTCTATATGACATTCTAAAGGGGCGAGCTGACATTGCATTCGACCACGATGTAGTCATGGATGAAACACTACAACTCATCTGTGACATTGCATCAGAACGTGGAGATGCTCGTTATGCAATCGAACTTCTATGGCGTGCAGGGAAGCAGGCTGACAGTGAAAATTCCAGAAAAGTGATTCCTGATTATGCCCGTAAGGCTAAGGCCGACACACATCCTGAATTGAGGAAGGAGCTGTTTGCGGCTCTTCCACGACAGAACATGCTTCTACTTCTAGCAGCCGCAAGACAACTCAAGGAGAATCGGGGTGCCTATATCACAATGGGCGAGCTCGAAGAGATGTATCATCCGATATGTGAGGAGTACAACGAAGAGCCAAGGGCTCATACCCAGGTCTGGGAGTGGGTCCAAGATCTAAATGCTCATGGACTTCTAGATACAAAACGTTCTGGTGTTGGACAGAGAGGCCAGACAACTCTGATAGGACTCTCTGATGTACCAGCTGAAATGTTAGAACAGCATCTACTCGACTTGCTTACTTGATGGGGGTTTTCATGATTTTGAATAACGCTGATGATAGGTTTCGAGTGCCAATCGAGGAGCTATTCTCTTCGAGAGGGAGAATCAAGATACTAAAAGAGCTGGCTACTTCCAGCGAGCTGAATATATCCGAACTCTGCAGGAGAGTTTCTTTGAATCATAGCTCGACCAAATCACATCTCGAAGTGCTTATCGAATCCGGTCTAGTCGAGGAGAAGATGTTCGGGCGGATCAAAATCTACCGCTATCGAATAGAGGACCACAGGGCGCGAGCCTTGCGAAATCTGTTTGGACTATGGCAGTCATAACTAAGAGGGCCATCAGTTGAACTCTTATATTGCACGTCTTTTCTATCTTGGAGATCGTTACTATGGGTCTCAATTTCAACCTAACCTCCTCACAGTACAGGGCGAACTCATTGACGCGCTAAACCAATGGGACATACAGAGTGAAACCGATTACTCTACTCAGACAGTCCAATTATCGGGTCGTACTGACCGTGGCGTACATAGTATAGGTCAAATTGTATCGATAAAAACAGAAAGGAAACTCAACATTGACAAAGTAAATCGATATCTCCCGTCTGATATTGCTTTATGGGCATCTGCAGTAGTGCCAGCCAACTTTAATCCACGATATGATGTACTTATGAGACATTATAGATACTACTTCGATTTAGATTCAAGGGAGGTATATCTACAATCAATGAGAAACGCAGTACAGCTCTTATCAGGAACCCGCGATTTTTCCCTGTTTTCCAAACCAGATGGAGATAGGCCAACCACAACTACCATTCTCAATGCATGTCTTCTTGAATCAGATACTGGTCTTACAATGGACATCTTTGGTACAAATTTCCTCTGGAAGCTAATCAGAAAGACGGTATCTATGCTCATACAGATCGGCATCGGTGAAATGGATATGCAAACGTTCTCAAATCATCTCAATGGCCCTGGCATAATTCCAGGAGGGATTGAACCAGCTCCACCAGAATGTCTAGTACTAGTGGAAACTGCAGTTCCTATCCGAATGACTACTAGCAAGTATGCTCTTTCAAGGATTCGAAAGCAATTGAGTGTCCATCTGAATCATCTCAGGAGGTCCACACGCGTCGTAAATGCCATCAGCGACGACTACTTCTTTCATCAAAGAAGCCCTTCTTAATCTCAAGCCAGTTCGAAAAGACGTCCTTCAATCTGGGATTTTGTTTGACTATGTCAAGTATCGCATCTTTGTAGGCACGTGCGGCTCTACTCTTTGAAACCGATGTGATTCTAGTAATTTGGAGAAGGAAGTCTGATTCCTTGTCACGCACTCTATTCCCACGCCAAATTAGCATTGGCCAGGATGGCTGAGAATATTTAACTATTCTATAAGGTGTTACTCTTCTGCTTGTTGACATCCCAATCGCAAGAAAGTCATATACATAGGCCAGTAACTTCCAGTTCTGACGTTTCCAAATTCTTCCAAGTGATAAGTCAGCAAGTGATAGATACTCAAATCCTTGATCAAGCTCTTCTGGAGTTGTGAGATGAAGATGGGCATTTTCTTCAAGCCACAGAAGCAGTTGATTGTAGTCTATATCTAGTTCCGAAATAACGCGTTTGGCTGCTTCTGGGTCTGTAGTCATAAACAATCGTGCAAAAGCTTCACTAACCTCACGACGTACGTCACGAGACGGCAACCCCTCATCTGTTGTACGACCGCTTACAGAGAGTGTTTCAAGATCGGATATTGCAGCCCGAAGGTCGCCTCCAGCCTTATCTACAATTCCCTCTAATACCTCATCGGAAAATAAGGAATCATGTGCTGATGCAATCCCTCTAATGACAGGTACCATTTCATTTGGTTCAATTGGTTCGAATCTAAACACCTTGCAGATTTTCAGCAAATCCTTGAGTCGTGGACTGTTTGGATCATTTGCAGTCATTATGATGGGATGTACAGCATCCTCGATGATTTTCAGGATTGCACCGACTCCTCCCCGATCACTGGTTCCGGAAAGTCCATCCACCTCGTCCAAGAGAAGAAGACGAAGTCTACCATCCAACGTCTGCTGTGTTGCCGCTTTCCAGACCTGATTTTCGATACTTCCCTTATTCCGTTTATCACTGGAATTGAACTCCACAAGTTCCAAGTCGTAATCATGAGAAAGTGCTCCCACAGATGCAGTCTTTCCTACTCCTGGAGGACCAATCAACAACGCAGCTCTTCTGCTAGATGCTCCATTAATCCAAGCCTGAATCCATTCCTCCAGTTCTCTTATCGTATCGGCATTTCCAGCGAGCTGTGTGAGGCTTGTAGGTCGATGAAGCTCTGGCCACGGTAGGTTCTTGTGATTCATGATTCACCCCGTTCCAGTCCTATGTGAGCCAATAGTGCACTCAGCTGAACCTCCCCACTTGCTCCCTCTCCTATCCTGAACTCGGCTTCTGCAGTTCTCTCAAGAATTGCCATCTTTCGATTTTCGGAAATGTCCAGTTTCAGTACCTCTCTATGTAGTTGTCTCGCCAAATCTACGGGTGAAACTCCTTGCTGATAGATAAGCGCTCTTAGCTTTTCTAGAGAGTTCTCGTAGTTTTCACCTGCGGAATCCAACATTTCCTTAATCGCATTTGGATTTGCTCTACCTGCAATTGCAAAGACTACTCTATCATCAACTTTCTCCCCCGCAGATGCAGAGGCCTGAAGGAGATTGATGGCAGCTCGCATGTCTCCTTCGGCAAGGTATAGTATTGCCTGAATTCCGGCGGCATTGGCAGAAATCTTCTCTTTCTTTGCTATATAATTCAGTCTTTCAGTAATTGAGCTATCGCTTAAACGTGCGAATCTGAATATCGCACACCTAGACTGAATCGGTGGAATTATCCTACTGGAGTAGTTGCAAATCAACACCATTCTGCATGAGCCCGCATACGATTCCATTGTCCGTCTCAAGGCATGTTGAGCGTCGGCAGTGAGATGGTCTGCTTCATCCAAGACCAGAATCTTAAATGGAGCATCACCAGATGGCATGATTCTGGCAAAGTTCTTTATTTGGTTCCTAACGACATCAATACCCCTCTCATCACTCGCGTTTAATTCCATAAAGTTGCGGTCGAAAGTATCTCCAAAGAGATCTCTTGCCATCGCCATGGCAGCTGTGGTCTTGCTTGTGCCTGGAGGTCCAGTGAACAGACAATGCGGCACATTCCTATTCTGTACAAACTTTGTCAGACTCTCAATGATTGATTCTTGCCCAATAATTCCTCCTAGTGTGGGAGGGCGATATTTCTCTGTCCAGAGGTCTAAATCCATTCGATTCCCATCCCGTCGTAGACTGCGGTGACAATCTTCTAGTGCTCTTAAAAGCTTCTCCGGAAGCATCGATTCACTTGAAGCTATAACCTTACTCTACCATAGAACACTCTTACTGGACTAAAAGGAGCACTATATTTCCGTATTCTAGAACAAGCTCTTTATGGTATGCCACTCAATCGATAAGTGTGTACATGATGACTTTCCAACGCGATATCAAAACAGTAAAGGAGCGTTTTGTAATACAGTTTCTGAACGAAACACGCACATGCACTTTTCGAGAGGATGTACCTGAAATCAGAATTGGTGGAGAAAAACTTGGCCCGTTCAAGGCTGGAACGACGACACAACTTCAGAATTGGGTGATTGAAAGGCTTGTTGCACATAATCTTGTTGAATTGGATGCCACAGAGGCATATGAATCACTTAGACGATTTCAGAACCTGTATAATGCTGAGGAAAAGCAGCCCCACAAATTGCAGGTATTTCCTCCATTGCTCTATTCCGCACTTATCAGAAAGATGACTCAACTTCAGAGTGATAAAACCTCAATAGACCCTCGACTTCATGACGAGATTGAGAAGATACGAAGGATGCTTCGAATTCTGGTCGAAAATCGTTTATCCAAGATAATGCGCGTTGCCAAGTCCGGCGCAAATCAGGATAGGCGTAAACAGATGGCACTGGAAGAAAGGTGGCTTGTCGACGAGCTTGGTATTCTCCTCTCTACTTGGCGCGAAATGGTGACGGAATAGAATCCTCATAAATTACAACTCGGACAAATCCTACACAGCTCTGGCAGAGTTAAAAAGGACCACTCACAACTAACGAGAGCGGGTTTTAATATCTGACCCCACAGACATAGTGTGAGAGTCGTGTGACATCACTAGGACCAAATCCGGAGTGTTCGGAATAATCATGACATTAGAAATGGAAACTGAACAGGAGAGATTTGAAGAGTTCATCCGCACTTTCAAGGATGAACAGGGGAGTACAGTCTACTGGTCTAGAGTTCAACAGATGTCCATCGATGACGTATCTTCATTGGTTGTAGATTTCCAGGATCTTATTGGATTTGATAATGTGTTCATGGCATTTGCCACAGAAGACCCTCAGACATTTCTTAGGATGGCTCATAACGCTTTAGTTTCTCTTCTCAGAATTGAAGACCCTGAGTATGTAGGTACAATTGGGCATGACGGGCTGCAAGTTCGTATCATAAACTACAGCGAGAATGTTCCTCTTAGACACATAAGATCACGACATATTGGGAAGCTTATTCGCATAAGCGGCATCATGATGCGTGCAAGTGAGGTCAAGCCACTATTGGTCAATGCTACATTCCAATGTAGAGTATGCATGGCTGAAATTCCTCAAGAACAAGAAGAAGGTCGATACACCGAACCTCCATTGTGTTCTACCTGTGGGAAGAAGACCCCAATGAAACTATTGCTTGCGAAGTCGCGGTTCATAGACTGGCAAAAGGTTCGAATACAGGAATCTCCTGAGGAGCTTCCTCCGGGCCAGATGCCTCGATCAGTTGACGTGGTACTAAAAGGGGACATTGTAGATATCTCAAGACCTGGTGACATGGTCAAGGTGACTGGGCTGCTACAGACTACCCCTGACTTCTCTAGGAGGGGTGGGAAGCTAGCCACCTTCAATGTGTTCATCGAGGCAAATGGTGTAGAAATTGCCGAGAAGGAATACGAGCAACTCGAAATTTCCGAAGAGGATGAGAAAGCAATAAACGAATTGTCTAAAAATCCGTACATCCATGAGAAGATTTACAGATCAATCGCTCCTGCAATACAAGGCCATGACGAAATAAAACAATCCATCTCACTCCTTCTATTTGGCGGGGTCGATAAGATACTGCCAGATGGAACTCGATTGAGAGGGCGGTCGAACATTCTGATGGTTGGTGATCCCGGTACAGGAAAAAGCCAGATTCTAAAATTCGTTTCAGGTCTTGCTTCCAGAGCCTTGTACACATCTGGAAAGGGTACCACTGCTGCGGGCCTGACGGCAGCCGTTATCCATGATACTGATAGTGGAGCTATGACACTTGAAGCTGGAGCATTGGTCTTGGCAGATCAAGGGATTGCATGCATCGATGAGTTTGATAAAATGGACCCAAATGATAGAACAGCAATACATGAAGCAATGGAACAACATACTGTAAGCATAGCAAAGGCAGGTATTGTTGCTACATTGAATGCACGCACTTCAATCCTAGCTGCGGCAAATCCAACACTTGGTCGATATGAAACATCATGGACCCCTCAGGAAAATATCAAACTACCCTTCACAATATTGTCCAGATTTGACCTGGTCTGGGTCATGATTGACACCCCAAACGAAGAGCGTGATAAGGAGCTGGCAAGATTCATTCTGGATCTGCATCAGGGGAAGCCAAAGAAAACAACAGACGAAACAGCTCCAATACCTCCAGCTCTCTTAAAGAAGTATATTGGATATGCTAACCGTAACGTTATTCCTCAACTGTCTCCAGAGGCCGCTGAGGCAATTGAGGATTTCTACGTGGGTCTCCGAAAGAGGGCCGAAGGAGGGGCTGCACCTGTACCAATTACTGCTCGGCAGCTGGAGTCCTTAGTGCGCCTTGCAGAAGCTCGAGCAAAAATGGCTTTGAGAAAGAACGTCACTAAAGAGGACGGCCAAGCAGCTGTAGCCCTTATGACTGCGTCATTACAAGGAGTAGCTTTTGATGTTGAAACTGGCGAGCTTGACATTGATCGTCTAGTTTCACAGGAAAGTGCCTCACAAAGAAGCGCTAGAGCTACTATTATCAATACTCTCAAGGAAATGGAATCTGATGGTTCGGAAAGTGAGGTCGAGTTACTGCAGAGATTAGAGGTCAAGGGCTTACCCAGAGAGAGAGCTGAAACAATAATAGCACGACTCGTAGAGGAGGGTGCGGTATATAGACCCAAAGGCGAGGGCACTATACGACTGCCACCCAAAAGCTAGTAGAATTAGGCTTTGCAATGGAGATGACCGAAACGCAACTTGAGAGCTTATCGATAAACAAGAAGGTCATCAAACTGCTTCAAGACAATGGAATATCTACACTCTTTCCACCTCAAATGTCTGCATTTAATACGGGAGTATTGGAAGGCAGGAACCTTGTTCTGGCTGTTCCCACAAGTGCTGGAAAGACGTTAGTAGCTGAGATATGCATGCTCAAGAGCATTCTGGAAGGTCGTGGCAAAGCACTGTATCTTGTTCCATTGCGGTCACTTGCACGAGAGAAGTACTCTGAATTCAAGAAATACGAATCACTAGGAATTACTATATCGATGTCCATAGGGGACTATGACTCTCCAGGTACACGTCTCAAAGACGCTGACATAGTTGTACTAACCACAGAAAGAGCTGACTCATTAGTGCGTCATAAGACTCAATGGCTTGAAGAAGCAGGAATCATTATTGTAGATGAGGTCCATTTGGTTAATGACTCAAATCGCGGTCCCACTTTGGAAATGCTTATCGCCAAAATGATGCAGGGCCTTCCAGATGTACAAATTGTGGCATTAAGCGCTACAATTTCCAATTCAGATAGAATTGCTGAGTGGTTGAATGCGGAACTTGTCACAAGTACATGGAGACCGGTGCCTTTGAGAGAAGGGGTATATTTTGATAACAAGATATCATTTATTCTTGATGGCAGCTCCAAGTCCATTCCGAGAAGACGACCTGAGATAGTTGGTGATGTGGTCTGTGATATTCTGGAAGAAAAGGGTCAGGCCCTTGTTTTTGTATCAAGTAGACGATCGACTGTTGCCGTCGCCAAGAAGATCGCTTCGTCGGTTCGTCCTTACCTCAATGTAGATGCACTAAAACAGCTGACAAAAGCAGCTAAGAAGTTGTCTGCAAGACCCTCAGCTCCAGAAGCAACAAAGACGCTTGCTCGGGTTATTGCTTCAGGAGTGGCCTTTCACCATGCTGGACTCGACAACAGTGAAAGGACCCTTGTTGAAGACTTCTTTAAAGATGACATGTTGAAGGTCGTTATAGCAACTCCTACACTCGCTGCTGGTGTAAATCTGCCAGCCAGACGTGTTATCATTCGTGACTATCGCCGCTTTGAACAAGGTAGAGGTAGCTATACTATTCCTGTCCTTGAGTACAAACAGATGGCAGGAAGAGCCGGACGGCCAAAATATGATAGCTATGGAGAGGCAATACTCATTGCGAAATCCGAGCAAGAGCGTGACTCGCTTACAGATGAGTACGTGTTAGCTGAGCCAGAGAGAATCACATCAAAGCTCGCGTCACCGTCTGCTCTACGTTCTCATCTGCTGGCATCTATTGCTACTGAGATGACACGGAACAGAGAGGAAGTTGACTCATTAATCAAAGGCACATTCTTCTCATACCAATTCGACCCGCTTGAAATCCAACACCATGTTTCGTCTGCACTGATTTTCCTTCAAGATGGCCGATTGATTGATTGTACAGAATCTGGTGTATATTCCGCCACTCCTTTGGGCAAGAGGGCATCTAGACTATACATTGATCCCTATACCGCCATACTGCTTCGTGATGTTCTCGCTGAAGCCAAAGAAGTAACTACCATTGGTGCCCTTCATCTCATATGCCACACTCCTGACCAGCAAATTACCTACCTGACAAGATCTGAATTTGACGAGTATGACTACTTTGTCGAAGAACACAGTAATGATTTCATGATTGAACCACCAATAGATGAGATGGAGGACTATGGACAGTATCTTGCAGAAGTGAAGACAGCACGACTGCTGGAAGAGTGGATTTCTGAGAGTTCGGAACGTGAGATTACTGAAGGATTTAGTGTTGGTATGGGTGATGTTCACAGGTATGTCCAGACTGCAGAGTGGTTAGTTTATTCAGCATCAGAGATTGCAAAAGTAATCAATGCTACCCAACACATTGCATTGCTCTACAACCTTCGGTTTCGTCTCAAATATGGCGTACAAAAAGAGCTGTTGGACCTCGTCCGCCTCAGAGGAATCGGTCGTATAAGGGGTAGGATGTTATACGCCAATGGTTTGAAGAATCAGTCTGATCTCTATCATGCATCGCTTGAAAAAATCGCCCGTATACCAACAATAGGTACTTCCTTAGCTAGATCAATAAAGCGGCAGCTTGGAGTAGACTTACCCGTTACGGAAAACGAAGCTATTCTTATTGAGTCTGAAGACGACCAAGACTCTTTTTCAATTCAGACTCTTCTTGAGGACTTTGAAATCGAGAATGACTAGAAGTGAATACCACTCAGACTTTTTCTTAACCTATTAATGAGCTCTCTTGTGTATTGTGTACAATTCTCACTCTCATCATGTGTATCGGGATATGATGTTACTTCGGTACCACTGAGCTCTTCTATAATATTACGTGAACACTTTCCTACAATATCAAGATCATAGCCCCCCTCAAGGAAGAATGCCAATTTTCCCCCACAGAAACTCTTTGCCATTAAATTTAGTCTAGAGTTCATCATTGCCATTCCAGAGGTGGTCAAACCCAATACAGTCAACGGATCACTGAAGTGTCCATCAAAACCGCATGAAACAAGCACAAACTCGGGGTTATATGACTCGCTGATCTTTTCCACGATTTCCGAAAATGCAATGTCATAGGACCTATCGCCAGCTCCCGGATACATTGCAAGATTGACATTGTAGCCCTTTCCTTCTCCGGTTCCAATCTCATCCGGAAATCCCGAGCCTGGGAAGAGGGTTCGCCCATCCTGATGAAGCCCTATATAGAGGACCTGATTGCTCGTGTAGAATGCATTCTGGGTTCCGTTTCCATGATGGGCATCATAGTCCACAATCAGCACTCTCTGTACTCCGTGTTGTTGAATGAGATGTTTCGCTGCAACAGCCACATTATTGATGAAACAGAAACCGAAGGCTCTATCATATTCTGCATGATGTCCTGGTGGGCGACACAACACGTATGCATTATTAGAGGTGCCCTCCATGATTCTGTCCATAGCCAATGTGCCAGCGCCAGCAGCCATCATTGCGGCATCATAGGTGTATTTGTTGACAGCAGTGTCCAGTGTAAAATACCCACCCCCGCTCTCAGACTTGGATTTGACCATATCTATGTACTGCTTTCCATGAATAGAATGAATCAAATCTAGATTGGCAGGGATGCCCTCGACCACATTGACTTTGGATTCCTCAAGAAGGCCAGTTTCTCGGATGTGTTTCATAGCCGACAACAATCTTTCAGGACTTTCCGGATGACTTGGTGACATCACGTGCTTAGTGAATATTTCATGATAGAGGAGATCCGTGGTCATTACTACACCCCTTTGTCTGCTTGATTCATTTCCCGTAGATAAGTGTAGACCCCGAAACCAATGAGTCGTCATCTATTCGAACACGTGTTCCAGTAGTGCTTTGCAATAACGTTTATCTTGACATCAGTTCACGACAACGACTGCAAGGGTCGGTAGTCTAGCTTGGTATGATTCTTGCTTGGGGCGGCTAAGGACCTAGGGCCTCAAGTCACAGAATGCAAGAGATCGGGCGTTCAAGTCGCCCCCGGCCCACCACTCTCTTCATGAAGATGGTACTTCCCACAGAGTTTCATAGACTGGTCCTGATGAGGTCAAGGTACTTTTCGTCATCCTGAAACACTCAACCGACATTGTTCCTACTGGTGCCCTTTCCAGACTCTCGATGTTTTTCATTGTCTGATTACGATCTCGTACCGTCCTGACCCGTGCAATTGTGGCATGCGCATGAAACTTCTTATCTCGCGGATAGCTTAAATTGCCAAGGAGGTCATCTATTTCCAATTTCAAGTTGGTGAGCCTGTCTGCATTCTCAGTTACCCCTACCCATATTACTCTTGGACGACTAGTACTTGGGAAAGCACCAACGCCATCAATCCGAATTATAAAGGGTCTGAATCGGATCAATGAAAGCTCCTCTCTAATCATCTCGATCTTCGTATGTGATGTGTCCCCAAGAAATCTCAACGTGAAATGGATATCCTCTCTCTCAACTAGTTTAATTTTCGCTGATTGCCTATCTAGCTCTGACTGAATATTCGCAATTCTTGAGAGAAGCGTGTCATCTTCAATGTCAATGCTTAGAAATATTCTACTCATAGAAGACATCATTACACCTCGCTGACTGACTATAACCCAGGAAACATAGTGTCATATTAGACTGACGACCGCAAGGGTAAAGTGGAGTGCCAGTTTGCATCCAAGGGAACCTGACCATGAAGCTCATAATTCTAACAGGGATGCCTGGGGCTGGCAAAAGTGAAGTTGCAAATGCCTTTCAAAGCGCCGGGGTTCCAGTCATTGTCATGGGTGATATCATTCGCGAAGAAGTGGAACGACGTGGTATGGATGTCAATCCTGAGAACAACAAACTAGTCATGCTGGAGCTTCGCGAGCGGGATGGTCCAGGTGCGGTCGCCATACAGTGTGTGGAAAGTCTAAGAAACGCAGACTCCGAGATAGTTGTGATTGAGGGATGCAGGAGCCTTGCCGAGGTCGATGTGTTTGATGATTGTGCAGACGAAGTATGCATAGTCTGCGTTCATTCTTCTCCAAAAGCACGTTTCTTGCGTCTAAAGCAACGTGGTCGAAAAGACGATCCGCAGGACTGGGTTACGTTCAGAGAACGTGATCTTCGCGAGATATCCGTTGGTCTTGGAGCAGTAATCGCTCTAAGTGATATTGTTGTGGTTAATGAAAGAACCATAGAAGAGCTCCGGAATGAGTCTAGGACACTTGTTCAGAGGTTCACGTAAATGGACGTCATTTTTAGATGTCCAATCTATCCCACAGAGGATATAGAACGAGTCTGTTCCGCACTCACCCACCTTTTTGTTTCGGACAGTTCCTGCCACGAAACTGAGGACGGTCATCTAATGCTCAGGTCAAACAAGAGAAGCTCGCTTGACCTAATTCGGCAGTATACTCATACTCAACGGATTATTGATGTGGTCCGCAAACGAGTCTTTTCAAACTGGGATGGGACCAAGACATCTATCTTTTTTGATAAGCAGGCAGCATACTATGGGAAGCTAAGAATTGTCGATGAAACCGAAGAAGAGCCTCCCTTGGGATGTATCGAGCTAGACATTACCTTTGAGGATGAAACTGATTTCAACGGATTTCTTGCTTGGTTTGCACCCCCTACAAAGGACGGACGAGTCATTGTTGGCTAGAACTCTACCACTGTTATTTCGCGAGTGAGACCACTATGAACTGGTACAGGAATATGATACTTGATAATGAAACCTAAGTCCTGTATCATTCCCCTGATACCCATATCATGGCTACCACAGATGCATAGACGTCCCCCATCTCTAACAATCTCAGGCGCATTTTCCAAGAGAGTCAGAACTAGCCTTTTGGCCTTTGCCCCCCGAGTTGAACTCGCTCTACCATATGGTGGATCTGTAGCTATGCAATCAAATCGTCCTATCTGCAAGGGCAACAATCTTGAATCTGCCTGAACCAAAGATGTTTCTCTCTCTAGTGACCCTGCAAGATTCTTCAGTGCACCAATAATCAAACGCCAGTCGAGCTCCAATCCAACCACTCTAGCACCTATGCTAGCAGCTTCTCCTAAGATGCCACCACCCCCACAGAATGGATCGAGTACAACTGCTTTGGGTTTCACTCCCGCAAGATTACACATCACTCGTGCTAATTGCGAATTCATCATTGAAGGGTGAAAGAAGGGCTTTCGTCCCGGTTCTCTAAGTCTTAATTCTAGCCTCAACCTAGACTCTTTCGAGATGCATACTAAAATTCTATCTGGAATTATTATAGCAAGCACTTTCACGTCTGGTTCGTCTAATGAAACTCTTGCATTTGTCAGGTTCTTGATACGTGCACCAAGCAATGCACTCAATCTTTCTCTCTGTTCCACATGTCTTTCTGCTGTGAGAGATTTGGTTCTCACTGAGAAGGTATCTGTTGGTTTCACACAGGTCATCAACACATCATCTGAAAGCCATTCCATGGACGTATCAGAAATTGGCCCATGACCAATTATACTACCCGCCTCTTTTGTCATAGCAGCCCTTTCCAACAGAAAGTGTGCCACATCATGGGTTGACTCAATCTGGGCCAACTGTCCAAACCACGAAACTCTAGCATCAGCTCCTGTTAGACCAATCAATGAATCAACTTCAGCCTTGGCGAGGTTGACGTCATTCCCTGAGATAATCGCAAAGAAGGCCCGCAATTTAACCCCCTGCTCAGACTATTAGATTGTCTCCACCTAGAAATGCACGTTGAAGCTCTCCATATAGAATATCGATTCCTGTCATGACCTTTGCTGATACTGGTACCACAGCACTGCCCCCACCAATGTCATCAAGCATACGAAGTATTGCACCAGAATATTCCCGAATAAGACCACTAGAACTGCCGTCAAGTGCCTCCTCTAAAAGGTAAGTATCAGATGACCATGATAGAATTTCTTCTATTTGCTCCTCCATAAGGATATCAGATTTGCTTAGAATCCCGATCTGTGGAAGGCCAAAACGGATGCTTATCGAGATGCCAAGGAGCATTGAAGAGAGATATCCAACTGGTGTACGAGCAATATTCGAATCAAGCAAGTAGAGTGATACAGCAGGATCCTGACCCATAAGGCTTGACACCATTAGAGGCCCAGAGTTTCGATAGGCGAAAAGCTCCATCTGCCCTGGACAGTCGACTAGGACATAATCACGATCAAGTTCGAATATCTCATCTCTTAGGTCGCCCACGTGACCTATGGCCATATCCAGTGAAGCGACAAGTGCTCCATTTGGACCAAGTCCAAACTGTTGCATTATTTCGCCATAGTTCACATATTCACGAACGTCCACGTCGCTTGTGTAGGGTGGGTCATCAACCCCAGGGTCAAGATTTACAACTGTTACACTTACCCCGGCTTCAACCAGCCATTTCTCAAGGGATGAAGTGAGAAGCGATTTTCCTGACCCAGCAGTACCAACCAAGAATATGAAGAACATAGCTTCAACCAATCTACTCTGAGCATCGAGCTCTCTTTGAGTCCTTCGGTGCCGAATAAGATACAGTGGTTATAAACAACTTCGCAAATCTTTATCAGAAAAGTCCTTCTGGAGTCTTGCTATGGAAGGAAGTGAGGCACTCCATAGGCTAGCAGAGGCCATGGCAGGAGAGATATGCCTCGCAGAAAATGATCCTGGAGCTGTGATGAAACGCTGGCGTGAGCGTTTTCAGATTTCGCAGAAATACCTAGCAAAACATCTTGGTGTATCACCATCAGTAATCAGTGATTATGAAAGCGGCAGAAGGAAATCACCTCGAGTTGAAACCATAAGACGATTCGTTGAGGGTCTAATCGAGATGGACGCCGTAAATGGTGGTAGGGTCGCAATGGCACTTGAGAAACTCATAGCTCCAGAGATAGCATCAGATGCAATACTTGACAGCAGGGAGTTTGGGTTGCCTGTGCCAGCTCGTCTTCTCGTTGATAGACTGGAATCCAAAATACTCACACATGGTAACCTTCTGGACCGTGATATCTATGGTTACACAGCACTAGATAGTGTAAAAGCTATTGTCAGTTTGACACCGCAACAGCTTCTTCGACTCTATGGGGGAACTACACAAAGAGCTGCGATTCTCACAAATGTTTCTACTGGGCGCTCCCCAATGGTTGCAATAAAAGCGAGTCAGATTGGTACTTCTGCAGCGGTCAAACCAGCAGTAGTGATATTACAAGGAGTTAAGGAGCTTGATCCACTTGCTGTCAAAATTGCAGATAGTATCCACCTACCTCTTTGCGTTTCTGATTTGACCTGTGAAGAATTGGTCCGGGAATTGAGGTCATTTAACCCACAGATGTAGACAATTGAGGAATTCTCATGGATTTCATAATGGAACTGAATGATCCCATTCATGGATTTATTGGGCTTACAGAACTTGAGTCAAAAGTCATTAACTCCAAGCCTTACCAAAGGCTCAGACGGATAAAGCAACTTTCTGGCGGTCATTTCGTATACCCCGCTGCTGAGCATACACGTTTTGGGCACTGCATTGGCGCCATGTTTCTGGCGGGTCTGACTGGAAAGAAACTCCTTGGGCCAATGAATCTCGGTGAGAAAACTCTTCAAGAGGTCCGAATCGCAGGTCTTCTTCATGACATGGGCCATGGTCCTTTCAGTCACGTCTTTGAAGAAGCATTGATCGAACGAAGGGGATGGAATCATGAAGACGTCACTGAATGGATTATTCGCGAGAGCGAAGTTGGAGATCTGCTTGAGGATGGTGGAATTTCCAAGAATCGGATAGCCAACCTAGTTCGGGGAAGACGCGAAACCAAGACTGATTCGATTGTCAGTTCAATTGTTGCAGGTCAGGTCGATGCCGATAAAATGGACTATCTCATTAGAGATTCTTTCTATTGTGGCGTGAATTATGGTCTTGTTGATATTCATCGACTCATCAACAGTCTAGAAGTGTCTGATGATCTATCACTAGAGTTTGACATCGCGGCTCGAGGTGCACTGGAAGCATTCCTTGTTGCACGATATGAGATGTTTCTTAATGTCTATTATCACAAGACCGTTCGCAGTGTTGAAGTAATGTTGGTCAAACTGATGAGTGCTGCAGACAGTGTTTTGGGGCTGACAAGCTTTTCAACTCCTGAGGAGTTTCTGAAACTGGATGATATGTCACTGATCTCAAGAATTAGGAAGATTGACCCATCTGAGTCTGATGATGCCAAGGATGCATTCAGTATAGTGAACATGCTAGACTCGCGTGTTTTGTACAAGTCAGTATTCGAAAAGGTCTTACATACCGAAGACCGCTTTGTTTCTAAGATTCTTACGAAACGAAGGGTTAGAGAGAGCATTCAAGATGAGATTGCAGCATTAGCGGGTGTGCCATCTGAAGAAGTGATAGTAGATGTACCTACACTTCCGTCAGTTCCCTATAATCCACATCAGCTAAATCCCATGGAGATAAAAATCTTCGAGACAGTTGATGGCAAGAAAGTTTCCCACAATCTTTCAGAATATTCAAACATTGCAGAGATGATGAAGGTGTACCTTGATGTCATCCGCGTGTATACATTTGATCATAATCGTAGAAAGGTTGGTCAAGCTGCACGTGAAGTTTTCCAAGAGGTTCCAGATGCCGCTTTAATTCACATGTAATTATGGACCAAAGTCTAGCTCAACACAGCATCATGTGGAAAGCAATCTGTGTGGTGGTTATATAGTGACTTCAGAGATTCTACATTGGACCATCTTCTAGGTCCGGAGCTGAGTGATTGACTGACGAGCTAAATGAAACGCTGCAAAGCATCAAAATGATCACCGGCGTTGAGAATGTAGTCCTGATTCAGAAGGATGGGCTCCCTGTTGCAAGTGCAGGTGTCTGGTTCAGCAAAGAAGAAGTATTTGCAGTCGCATCATCAACATGTGCGATATATGGAGTTGCACGGCTTATCCATGGAGAATTCAAATACCTCCTAATGGAGTCTGAAACCTCCAAGGTCTTTCTTGCGTCACTTCCAAATGACCCCGACTACTTTTTGACGGTCACAACAGCACCTAGGGTGAATCTTGCGGCGTTATTCATAGAGATGAAAGACAGTCTATCCCGTGTTTCGTTCCTATTGCGACAACATATGGATGGCCGGCTTCCTCCACTGCGTTCCTACAGCAGCGATGAAACGCACCGTGTTCTTAGTGGATTTGCAGTAGCCGAAGGACAAGACACATCTTATACAACATCAAGGTCAATCATCTCACTTGGTCGATCTCAAGCCCTCACATTGAGAGCATTACTACGACAGGTCCATGACAGCATCCCTGACATTGATTCGGTCTTTCTTTCCCTTAGCGGTGGTGTTCGTGTTTCTCTTGAGGGGTTCACTAATGACAGACTTGCTGCAATGTCATTCGCTCTTCATGATGCTTCAGAACGCGTGGTCCGAACGCTACGAAATAGCTCTCTTCAGACTGTACTCTGTGAAACTGGATTAACTAGACACTTCATCTATGCAGTTCCTAATGGGGTGTTCAGTCTATGGGTAAATCGTGGTGGTCAGAAACTTGGCCTCATGCGGCTTCTACTCAAGCACTATATTGAGGAAATCAAGAGAGTACTTGATACTGTCGAAGCAATGCGACCCTCAGTCCCAGATGATTTGAGGGAGCTGCTTTTGTCTGGAGGGGCTGACAATGGGGTTGTTTTAGCGAGGCGAGAGCCATGACTTATTCTATCATGCGAATGATCGAGCTAATGGGGAACGATTTTCCACTTCTGCTGAATTCTGTTATGAACCGTCTTCCAATCTTGGTCACTGGTCTAGATGTTGAGCTTGTGGATGACATTACTGAAAGTCTCGCAATGCTATGCCCCCATCATCACAAGCTTGTGTTTTGGCGTGATTTTACGTCCGAAAGTGAACTTATCGCAGTTTGGGAGGAAGAGAAGCATAACTACGAAGTCAGTAGGACTATTGTCTGTGGGCTCTCGTCAAACCTAAGATTGGCTCTGGAACGTATAACCAGATTTCCTGGGTGGCTTCTTGCAATCCCAATTGGGGCTAGTGTGTTGGGAATTCATGT